>CALLYL010000745.1 GCA_937859535.1 uncultured Myxococcales bacterium | reverse complement strand
GCACAAGCTGACGCGCTTCCGCGTGGTCGCTTGCAAAACCAAGACGGTAGACGACGTTATCCAGACGGCGCTCGAGGAGCATCAGCAGATTCTCACCGGTTACGCCCTTCATCCGGTTTGCGCGGAAATAATAGCCGCGAAACTGGCGCTCGGCGATGCCGTATATGCGCTTCACCTTCTGCTTCTCGCGAAGCTGCTCACCGTAGTCGGAAGTCTTATTACGACGCCGACTATTTTGACCGTGCTGTCCAGGAGCGTATGCACGGCGCTCCTGACCACACTTTTCAGTGTAGCAGCGGTCTCCTTTCAGGAATAGCTTCATATCCTCGCGTCGGCAGAGCCGACAAACAGGGCCGATGTACCGAGCCATGGTTCTCTCTTCTTCCAGATGTCGCTTTCGTTATCGCCCGCAGTTGCCGCCTCTCGGGCTGCTAGTTCCGGCACCAATTCTCACTCTGCAGAGGGAAAAACTACTGAACATCCATCCGCTGCAGCTGCGAGGGGCAATCCGGAGCCACTGCCGACCGTACTTGGGACTAGACTCGACGACGCTTCGGGGGCCGACAGCCGTTGTGCGGAATCGGCGTAATGTCGCGAATCAGGCTGACCCTGAAGCCCGCAGACTGCAGAGCCCGCAGAGCCGACTCTCGTCCGGCACCGGGACCGTTCACGTACACAGATACGGTTCGCATCCCGTGTTCGATCGCCTTCTTGGCTGCATCCTCTGCAGCAAGCTGTGCAGCAAACGGTGTCGACTTACGCGACCCTTTGAAACCACGAACACCAGCAGACGACCAGGAGATCACATTCCCCGAAACGTCAGTGATGGTCACAATGGTGTTATTGAAGGTCGATTGAATATGAGCAACGCCACTCTGGACGTTCTTTTTGACCTTCTTCTTAACCTTGCTCTTTGGCTGCGACATGGTTATCCCTTACGCTCCTGCCGGCTTCTTACGAGCCAGACCGCCCTTGCGCGGACCCTTACGAGTGCGAGCGTTGGTGTGGGTACGCTGGCCTCGCACCGGAAGTCCACGGCGGTGACGCAATCCTCGGTAGCAGCCAAGATCCATCAGACGCTTGATGTTCATTGACACCTCGCGCCGCAGATCACCTTCAACCTTGAAGTCTGCTTCGATGACATCACGGATCTTGCGGATCTCTGATTCCTCAAGATCGTCCGAGCGTTTGTCCAGAGCGACGCCGGCACGGTTCAGGATCTCTACCGAGAGAACCTTACCAATGCCGTAAATATACGTCAGTGCGATCTCCATCCGCTTATTTCGCGGAAGGTCTACGCCAGCGATACGAGCCATATCGTGTTCCTCTGCCTATCGTTTAGCCTTGACGCTGCTTGTGGCGCGTGTTCTCACAAATCACTCGCACGACGCCCTTGCGACGCACGACCTTGCATTTCTCACAAATCTTTTTGACAGACGCTCTGACTTTCATCGTCTTTATCTCCGACGCGACCGAGAGCAAGTGTCGCGACCCAGGGGGCCTTGTGTAGCCCGAAATCAACGTGATTGCAAGAAAAATGCAATCTTACGCCTATTGGTAATTCTCCGACGGGAACCTACCACCGACTCAACAACTCCGGCCCATTTTCGGTGATCGCGACGGAGTGCTCGAAATGAGCAGACAACGATCCATCCTTGGTGACGGCTGTCCAGCCATCGTCCAGAACGTCGATGTCATAACCTCCGGCGTTGATCATTGGCTCGATCGCCAAGACCATCCCTTCCTTCAAACGCAGTCCCTTATTTGGCTCTCCGTAATTCGGAACCTGCGGGTCTTCATGCATCGCTCGACCGATTCCGTGCCCCACAAACTTTCGCACCACAGAGAAGCCAAGAGGTTCCACAAAGGACTGTACCGCCCAGCCGATGTCTTGCAAGCGATTGCCGGGAACACAACGCTCGATCGCCAAACGCAGCGCTTCACGGGTCGACAACACCAGCTTACGCGCTTCTGGGGAAACATCGCCGACCATAACAGTTCGTGCGGAATCGCCACAGAAGCCGTTCTTAAAGACACCGAAATCGACCCCAATGATGTCACCCGGCTTAAGCACAGCATCTCGGCGAGGGATCCCGTGAACAACAACCTCATTGATCGAAGTACAAATCACAGCAGGATATGGAGGCCGACTATAGCCCAGGAATGCAGAGGTCGTACCCGCCTTCTTCAAGGCGCGATCTGCGATTTCATTTAACTCGGACGTACTCACACCCGGCCGACAGTTCTCCGCAACCAAATCCAGCACGTCGCTCACCACCTGGTTCGCTTCGCGCATCTTGTCGACTTCGGATTTGGTCTTGAAGAAAATCTTCATCTCTTAAACTGGTCGCGACACGCCTGGTGGCCACTCAGACCGAGAGGCAAGCCATCAGTGCAGAAAAAATATCACCGATCTTCCCAGTCCCATTGACTGTGAAAAACGTCCCCTTAGCCTGATAATAAGCCCTAAGCGGAGCTGTCTGCTCTGCATAGGTCTGAAGTCGCTTTTCGACAGCTTCGGGCTTGTCATCAGACCTCACCTCAAGGTGACAGAAACCTCCTGCTTCGCAGCTTTCGCCCGGCGATGGTGGGTTATCGGTCACGTGATAGGTCTTTTTGCAACGAGTGCACCAACGACGGCCTTGCAAGCGTCGACGGATCTCGTCCGAAGGAACATCTATCGCAATCACCTTGAGTACCGGACGGCCAGTCCGCACAAACAGCGCATCGAGCGACTCTGCCTGAGCGATCGTCCGCGGAAAGCCATCCAGAATGACCCCATTCTGATGATCGGCACGAGACAGTCGCTGACCGACCAACTCAATGACAATCTCATCGGAGACCAGCTTGCCGGAATCCATGATCGCGGCAACACGCTGGCCAAGCTCGCTCCCCTCGATACGAGCGGTACGAAGCATCTCGCCAGTGGAGAGCTGCGGCACCCCAAGCGTTTCAGCCAAAAGCTGAGCTTGTGTGCCCTTCCCTGCCCCCGGGGCTCCCAGCAAATAGATATACTGTGGCATCGTCACCTCTTGCTGCGATGAGCTGTTCGCTCTTAGCGAGCCCGCGGGATACGACCCCGAATCCGCGGACCTTTTGGACCCGTAACGTTTTCGTAGTTGCGGGTAATGAGGTGGCTCTCGATTTGCTGAACCGTATCGAGCGCAACACCGACGACAATCAACAGAGACGTACCACCAAAGTAGAACGGTACCTTGAACTTCTGCTGAAGGAACGTCGGAAGAACGCACACCGCCGAGATATATAGCGCCCCACCCAACGTGAGACGTGTCAGCACACGGTCGATGTACTCAGCGGTCTTCTTGCCAGGACGTATGCCAGGAATGAACCCGCCGTACTTCTTCATGTTGTCGGCAATGTCTACCGGATTGAAGGTGACCGCCGTGTAGAAGTAACAGAAGAAGATGATCAGTCCAACGTAGAGCGTGTTGTAGCGCCAATCACCGGGATTCAGAACATCCGCTGCACGCTGCATCCACGAAGACTGAACAAAGCCAGCCAACTGAGCCGGGAATAGCAAGATGGAGGAGGCAAAGATCGGAGGAATCACGCCTGCGACATTTATCTTGAGCGGCAAGTGTGAACTCTGCCCACCGTAGACTTTACGACCGACGACACGCTTCGCGTACTGAACCGGAATCTTCCGATATCCGCGCTCAAAGAAGATAATCGCTGCAATGACTGCGACGACAATGCCAGTAATCACGAGCAAGTCGAAGACCGTCATGTCTCCTTGACCAGAAGACTTTTGCAACAACTGGACCAGTGCATCAGGGAAGCGAGCAACGATACCAGCAAAGATAATCAGCGACATGCCGTTACCGATACCCCGCTCTGTGATCTGCTCGCCCAGCCACATGATGAACGCGGTTCCGGTCGTCAGCGTGAGCATCGTCAGCAGCTCAAAACCAAGTCCAGGGTCCGCTACCACCGAGCCGAACTGGGTACGACTCGAGGACTCCAAGTAACGCGCAATAAAGAACGCTTGAACCATCGAGATTACAATCGTTCCATAACGCGTGTACTGATTGATTTGTTTACGACCCTGCTCGCCCTCTTTGTTCAAGCGATCCAGCGCCGGGATCACCACCGTGAGGAGCTGCAAGATGATCGACGCGCTGATATAGGGCATGATGCCCAACGCAAAAATCGACATCTGCTCCAGCGCGCCGCCAGAGAACATATTGAACAGACCAAGGAACGACCCGGAGGCCGCCTTGACCATGTCCTTCATGACTTGACGGTTCACACCAGGAACCGACACGAACACTCCCACACGGTAAACCGCGAGGAGAACCAGAGTCAGAAGAATGCGTCTCCTGAGCTCCGGAATCTTGGCGATGTTGGCGATACTGGACGCCATGTCTCTGCTTTCTGCGGGTCAGCTCGACGAGCGAGCTTGTGGCTACTGGGCGCTGGCCTTGGCCCGAAGCGCGACTTCCTGGAAGGAGCCCTTCACTGCGAGGAGCTTCTCCTTGGCGGAGGCCGAAAAATAATGCGCGCTAACGGTCAGCTTATCAGCAACTTTTTGGCCCTCTCGCACTTCGCCAAGAATCTTCACCAACTTGGCAGAACGAGGCACCAAGCCAACGCTCTTCAGCTCATCAACGCCAACCACGGTACCGGCCTTCTCAAACCGAGAAGCGATGTCTCCAAGATTGACCGCGAAGATTTCCTTGCGGAATGGATTGTTGAAGCCACGTTTGGGAAGCCGACGAGCCATCGCTGTCTGACCGCCCTCAAAGCCAGGCTTGGGAATGCCATGATGGCCGGTACGCGCCTTCTGGCCCTTGGTTCCTTTACCCGAGGTCTTGTGAAGACCCGAGCCGTGGCCACGACCAAGGCGCTTCTTCGGACGGTTGGCACCGGGATTGGGAGCTAGCGTATGTAAAGAAGTTCCCATGGCGAACCTACTCAACCACTTCCACTTGGACCAAGTGCGAGACAGCTCGAATCATGCCGCGCACAGCCAGGTTGTCAGGGAGCACCCGCGATTTGTTCAGCTTGGTCAGCCCCATCGCCTCGACCGTCCTCCGTTGAACCTCGGGGCGGCTGATAGCACTGCGAACCAGCGTAACTTTTAGTTTAAGCGCCATCGTAATTCCTCGCTGCGCTACAGAATCTCTTCAAGTGTCTTGCCGCGACGACGAGCAGCCTCGTGAGGATCACGGAGTTGCTGTAGCGCTTCCACGGTTGCGTGAATCACGTTGTGCGGATTCGACGTTCCGATGCTCTTGGTCAGGATGTCCTTGATACCAGCGACTTCAACGATGGCGCGGGCTGCACCACCAGCGATAACGCCAGTACCAGGAGAAGCCGGACGAATCAGCACTTTGCCAGCCCCGAAGATCCCAAGCGCCTCATGCGGAATGGTGCGGCCATCCTTGAGAGGGATCTTGAATAGGTTCTTCTTGGCTTGGTCGGTTGCCTTCCGAATCGCCTCGGGAACCTCATTGGCCTTCCCAAGACCTGCACCGACGTGACCATTCTCGTCACCAACCACAACCAGTGCAGAGAAGCTAAACCGACGACCGCCCTTGACAACTTTGGCGACGCGGTTGATGTAAACAACACGATCCTTGAGCTCGCCGACCTCATTCACGTTGATCGCCACGACTGACTCCTAGAACTTGAGGCCACCCTCGCGCGCTCCCTCTGCCAAAGCAGAGACGCGACCGTGGTAAATGAAGCCGTTACGGTCGAAGACGACCTTATCAATGCCCTTGGCCAGACACAGCTCGGCAATCTTCTTGCCTACTTGTTTGGCCTGATCCCGCTTCTTCATCCCTTTTAGGGATTCAAGGATCGCGGGGTCAAGGCTCGATGATGCGACCAGAGTGTTGCTCTTCGCATCTTCGGAGTCGTCAATGACCTGCACGTAGATGTGCTGTGTCGAACGATACACGGACAGCCGCGGACGCTCGACCGAGCCCGAGATTCGCTTGCGGATGGACTGCTTCCGCTTGAGGCGTGCGTTTTCCTTCGTAGCCATGATTTCACCCGAGCCCGGTTAGCTCGCTCCGGTCTTGCCGACCTTGCGCTTGAGCTTTTCCTCAAAGTACTTGATGCCTTTGCCCTTGTAAGGCTCCGGCGGCCGCGTGCTGCGAATCTTCGATGCAAGCTGGCCGATCAGCTCTTTGTCACTTCCCGTCAAGGTCAGCATGACAGCGTCCTGGCCGGGATTAACAGTGCTCTTCGCCTTCTCGCTCTTGGCTGCAACTCCAGCCGGAAGAACAATCTCCACCGGATGGGAAAGACCAACCACAAGGTTCACCTTAGCGCCGGCCACTTCAGCACGATAACCAACGCCGTTAATCTCTAGCTGCCGAGTGTATCCCTCGGAAACGCCTTTGACCATGTTGGCCACCAGTGCTCGCAGCAGGCCATGGCGGGAACGCTCGTCACGTCCATCACCAGCGCGGGAGACGACTAGTTGACCCGCCTCCAGCTTTGCCGCAACCCCGACCGGAATCTTGCGCTTGAGCTCGCCCTTCGGTCCCTTGACGGTGATGAGCGAGTCTTTGATCGTCACGTTCACACCGGACGGCACTGCGACCGGCATTTTCCCGATGCGAGACATTACCAGACCTCACAGAGCAGCTCACCGCCCACGCCCAGCTTACGCGCCTGGCGGTCGGTCATAACGCCGCGTGAAGTCGACAGGATCGACACACCGAGGCCCGAACGAACCTTCGGAATACTATCGCTGCCGACGTACTTTCGCTGACCAGGACGCGAAATCCGACGCACCGTCTGGATTGCACTCTGGTTGTCAGCCCCGTAGCGGAGAGAAACCGACAGCACGCTGCCTTTCTCCGAATCACTACGAGTGACCGCGTCAACATATCCCTCATCCCGCAACAACTCGGCCACTCGCTCCTTGAGGTTCGAGGCCGGCATCTCCACCTTGTCCTTGCGGGACATGATGCCGTTGCGGATTCTGGTTAGCATATCGCCGATTGGATCCGTCATTTGTTTACCAGCTCGACTTCACAACACCGGGGATTTCACCACGCAGAGCCATCTTCCGGAAGCAGATTCTGCAAAGCCGGAACTTCCTCATAAAGCCCCGCGGACGGCCACAGATCGGGCAACGATTGCGCTGCCGAACCGAACTGACGTTGCCGTTCTTGTCCACCTTCTTGAACTTGAAGACGTCGTTCTCCGCTCGCCATTCCTTGGAAAGACGCGCCATGTTAGCTCCTGAAAGGCATCCCAAGGTACCGCAGCAGAGCACGTCCTTCTTCGTCGGTGCGCGCGGTGGTCACGATGGAAATGTTAAGGCCCTTGATCTTATCGATCTTGTCGTAGTTGATCTCAGGGAAGATAATCTGCTCGCGAATGCCGACGGAGAAGTTTCCACGGCCATCGAATGAACGGGGCGAGATCCCCTTGAAGTCCCGAACGCGGGGCAGCGCAAAGCTGACGAAGCGATCGAAGAACTCCCACATCTTCTCGCGGCGAAGAGTAACCATCGCACCAATCTTTTGTCCTTCACGCAGTTTGAAGGTTGCGATGGACTTCTTGGCTTTGGTCACAACAGGAGACTGACCAGAAATCAGGCGCAGTTCCTCGATGGCCGAATCGATCACTTTCGGATTACCAACCGCCTCACCGAGTCCCATATTGAGGGAGATTTTGACTACTTTCGGAACCTGATTCCGGTTCGTATAGCCAAACTCCTTTTGAAGTCGCTGGACGACTTCCTTATCATAGAGAGTCATCAACCGCGGCGGTGCGGTGCGCTTGATCTCAGGACCAGGCGCGGTCTCCGACTTGCTGCCCTTTTCTGCGGACTTGCGCCCAGCAGCGGCCTTGTTTCCGCCGCCTTTATTAGCACCAGCTGCCGCAGCAGGCTTGGCTGGTTTTGCGCCTTCTTTTTTCTTCTCGTCGGCCATCTGTCTGTGACTCCGTTCGCTTCTGCGAATCCCAAGAACTCGGCAGGACCCGAACTGTCAGTGGTTCTAGCTCTGAGCCTCAATCACCGCGCCGCTTTTGGCGACGCGCTGTTTGGCTCCCTCTTTCGTCACAACACGAACCCGAGTCGGTTTATCCGTCTGAGGATCGATCGGCATCACATTCGAAATGTGAACCGAGCCTTCCTTTTCTACGATTCCGCCCTGCTGGTTCTTTTGCGACGGCTTGGTGTGACGCTTTACCATCTGGAGGCGCTCAATGACAACACGGTTGTCATTCGAGTCGGTCTTATGGATGATCTTCACCACCCGACCACGCTTGCCCTTCTCTTTGCCGGCGATCACCTGAACGAGATCGCCCTTGCGAATGCGCTCCATTACAGCACCTCCGGCGCAAGCGAGATAATCTTCATGAACTTTTTGGCGCGGAGTTCGCGAGCCACTGGTCCAAAGATACGGGTACCAATCGGCTCGTTCTCTTTGTTGACCAGCACCGCCGAATTGGTGTCAAAGCGGATGTAGCTACCATCGGGACGAGCCACCTCTTTGGCGGTTCGCACGATTACTGCACGGGCTACATCGCCCTTTTTGACCTTCGAGTTAGGAAGGGCCTCTTTGATAGAGACGACTATCACGTCTCCAACCGAGGCATACTTTCGCCGCGAGCCGCCAAGAACCTTGATGCAAAATACTTTCTTTGCACCAGAGTTGTCAGCAACGTCGAGGACGGTTGTCATTTGGATCATGGCTAATCACCCAACCTTGGTGCTGTTTAGACGCGCCGAGCCTTTTCAATCAGCTCGATCACTCGCCAGCGCTTCTCTTTAGAGAGAGGGCGGGACTCAATGATGAGCACCTTATCACCGACGTGAGCGCCGTTATCCGAAGAGTGCGCCTTGTATTTGGAGCGCTTGGTCACAAACTTACCAAACTTGGCATCCCGAACACGGCGTGTCACCACCACCACCACGGTCTTATCCATCTTGTCCGAGGTGACGACACCCACCATCTTCCGACGGCTGCCACGCTCCTGCTCGGCGGCAGGATTCTGG
This sequence comes from uncultured Myxococcales bacterium, assembly GCA_937859535.1. GTDB lineage: Bacteria > Myxococcota_A > Polyangia > Palsa-1104 > JAEUJZ01 > JAEUKA01. The sequence goes on along the minus strand of CALLYL010000745.1, from coordinate 17,529 downwards.
TTCTTGCTATCCATGGCTTACTTGGTTCCCTTGCGACGTTCCGCAATGACCGTCATGACTCGAGCAATCTCACGGCGAGTCGCACGAATTTGACTCAAGTTCTCGAGCTGATTGGTGGCGTGCTTGACGCGCAGCTTAAATAGCTGATCCTCAAGTCGGCTCAACCGACCATCGAGTTCCGCCGGTGCGGACTCACGCATTTCGCGAAGTGCAGCAGCGATCTTCATCACACGCCTCCTTGGTCACGCGCAACAAAACGAGTGCCGATCGGGAGCTTGTGATGAGCAAGTCGGAATGCCTCCCGAGCTAGCTCCTCGCTGACACCCTCTAGCTCGTACATTACGCGACCTGGACGCACAACGGCCACCCAGTCCTCGTTATTGCCTTTGCCTTTACCCATTCGGGTTTCGGCAGGCTTCTTCGTGGTAGGTTTATCCGGAAAAATGCGGATATAAACCTTCCCACCGCGCTTGATGTGGCGAGAGATCGCAATACGTGCGGCTTCGATTTGCCGAGAGGTAATCCAACCAGGCTCGGCAGCCTGAAGTCCAAAGTCACCGAAAGACACCGTGTTGCCACCTTTGGCAAGACCACAGGTCCTGCCTTTCATGGCTTTGCGGAATTTCGTTCTCTTGGGCGATAACATGAACGGGCTCCAAGATTCCTAAGTAACAGCCTCTATGAAGCGAACCAGCGCCCGGCTCAAGAGGCGCGCGTCGCTGCTGCACCAGCGCGAACTGGCAGCACTTCGCCCTTGAAAATCCAGCACTTGACGCCGATGACGCCGTACGTGGTGTAGGCTTGGGCAAAGCCAAAGTCAATGTCTGCGCGAAGCGTATGCAGAGGCACCCGTCCTTCGCGATACCACTCATAGCGAGCCATCTCGGCACCGCCAAGACGACCGGACGATGCAACACGGATTCCCTTGGCTCCGAACTTCATCGCCGTCTGAATCGCCTTCTTCATTGCCCGCCGGAACGCCACACGACGCTCAAGCTGGGTAGCAATGTTCTCGGCGACTAGCTGCGCGTTGATCTCGGCTTTGCGGACTTCCTGGATATTCAGGAAGACTTCATTATCGGTGAGTGCCTGAATCTCTTTCTTCAGCTGCTCAACACCTGCTCCGCGCTTACCGATGACGATGCCAGGACGAGCGGTGTAAATATTGATCTTCGCCTTGTTGGCGGCGCGCTCAATCTCTACCCCCGCGATTCCGGCATGGCTCAACTTCTTCTTGATCTCATTCTTGAGCTTGACGTCTTCGTGGAGCCACTTTGCGTAGTTCTTCTCCTCGTACCATTTAGAGCTCCAGCTCTTAATGACACCAAGGCGGAATCCTATCGGATGAGTTTTCTGGCCCATTGCCCTTGCCTTTTACTCTGCGACGACGATGGTTACGTGGCTTGTCCGGTGCTGGATACGGTTGGCACGACCCATAGCACGCGCCATCCAGCGTTTAAGTATGGGCCCATTGTCGATGGAACACCCTCTCACAACGAGAGAGTCCACATCGGAAGTGCCCCTGTTCTCTGCGTTGGCCACAGCGGACAGCAGAAGTTTCCGAATGACACGCGCCGAACGCTTGGGCGTATGCTTAAGCATCGCCATCGCTTCATCGACTCGCTTACCCCGCACGAGGTTGGCCACCACGCGCATCTTACGGGGCGAAATTCGCACATGCCTGCAAACGGCTTTGGCTTCCATGTCTAAAGTTCCCGGCACCGAGCAATAACGAGGACGGACGTGGACTTACCACGCATGCTCGTCCAAATTCAACCCGATTTTTTAGGGGAATCACGAAAAGTCCTCACTGACCTTTCGCGATCGACCCGACCCTACTTCTTGGCTGGCGCAGCTGGCTTCGAGGGCGCAGCAGACTTCGCTTTCCGATCACCTGAGTGACCGTGGAAAGTCCGGGTCTGTGCAAACTCACCCAGCTTATGGCCGACCATATTCTCGGTCACGAACACCGGGACGAATTTCTTGCCCTGGTGAACCGCAAAAGTAACACCCACCATCTCGGGAACAACCGTGGACCGACGCGACCAAGTCTTGATGACTTTCTTGCTCTTGGTCTTTACTGCGTCGAGCACCTTAACCATCAAGTGCTTGTCAACGAAGGGTCCCTTTTTGATCGAACGAGCCATCGTCTACTAACCCTTTGTGCCACGGCGACGGACGATGAACTTGTCGGTCGCCTTGTTCTTTCTGGTCTTGTAGCCCTTGCTCGGCATGCCCCAGGGCGAACAAGGGTGACGGCCACCTGAGGAACGACCCTCACCGCCGCCCATCGGATGATCCACGGGGTTCATGCCAACACCACGGTTGTGGGGACGCTGTCCCTTCCAACGCAGGCGACCAGCCTTGCCCCATTGAATGTTGCCGTGATCAAGGTTCCCAACTTGGCCTACGGTAGCCCGACAGCTCATATGAACTCGCCGAACTTCACCGGAAGGAAGACGAACCTGCGCCCAGTCTCCCTCTTTCGCCATGAGTTGAGCTGAACCGCCAGCCGATCGAACTAGCTGACCACCCGCACCAATCTTCAGCTCGACGTTATGAATCGCCGTGCCAAGTGGAATATAGCGCAGAGGCAACGAGTTACCCGGCTTGATATCTGCGCTGTTCGCAGAGATCACGGTATCACCAACGCCCAGCTTGTCTGGACAGAGGATGTAGCGCTTATCGCCATCTGCGTAGTGCAGAAGGGCAATGCGGCAGCTTCGGTTAGGATCGTATTCAACAGCGGCAACCTGAGCTGGCACGCCCGTCTTTTCCCGACGGAAATCGATCTGACGATAACGTCTCTTATGACCACCACCATGAAACCGGGTGGTGATGCGACCGAAATTGTTGCGACCGGCACGCTGAAGCTTGCCGCTGGTGAGCTTCTTTTCTGGAGTCGACTTGGTGATCTCAGAGAAATCAAACCCAGTCATTCCACGTCGACCCGGAGAGGTCGGCTTGTAAATCTTGATACCCATCAGACGCCCTCGAAGAACTCGATCTTGTTACCAGGCTCAAGGGTCACGATGGCCTTCTTCCAGTCAGCTCTCTGACCAACGAAGCGACCCATCCGCTTGACCTTGCCGCGTACGTTGATGGTCCGTACATCCGCAACCTTTACGGAGAACAGAACCTCCACGGCTTTGCGAACTTCCACCTTGTTCGCATCGCTGTGGACCTCGAAGAAGACCGTCGAGCGAGCATCCTCGCCCTCACCAATCTGCTTCTGACGGCTCCCTTTCTCGGTGAGAAGGGGTCGCTTAACGATCTGGTGCGGCTTCATTACGCCCCCCCAGCAGCCTGCACAGTGGCAGACAGTCGAGCCTCAATCGTTTTGGCGGTTTTCACCGTCAGAACCAACGAGGGATAATTAAGGATGTCGTAGGTGTTCAGGCCTTCAATCGGAAGGAACTTGGCAGACTCCAGATTGCGCATCGCTTTGCTAGCGTTTGCAGAGTCAGCCGAACCAACCACGAGCGCCGAAGGGGCACCTAAGCCATTGAGCACGCTCACCGCAAGCTTCGTCTTGGCATCCTGAAGCGCGAAGTCCTCAAGAATCACAAGCTTGTGCTCATTGGCCCGCACCGTAAGCGCGGAACGGAGAGCAGTTTCTCGGACTTTCTTAGGAACCGAATACGAATAATCGCGCGGTTTAGGCGCAAATACCTTCGCACCCCCGACATAGTTAGGCGCACGGGTCGAACCCTGACGGGCGTTACCGGTTCCCTTCTGTCGGTACGGCTTCTTTCCACCACCACGCACTTCGCCACGGCGTAGCGTGCAGTGAGTGCCTGCGCGGCGGGAAGCAAGCTGCTGCTTGACCACTTCCCACAGCACGTGTTCTTTAACCTCAGCGGCGAATACATCATCAGCGAGTTCTATCTCGCTGACTTTCTTGCCTTGTAGGTTTAGTACGTCGAACTTGGCCATGTTTGTTTTCCACGCAGGCTGGGATCAGGTCTTGATCTCGACATCAACGCCCGCCGACAAGTCTAACTTCATCAGCGCGTCAAGGGTCTGCTGGGTCGGCTCCAGGATGTCGAGAAGCCGCTTATGTGTCCGAATCTCGAACTGCTCACGCGACTTCTTATCGATGTGAACGGACCGCAGTACACAGTACTTATTGATCTGGGTGGGAAGCGGGATCGGACCCGCAACCTTGGCCCCAGTTCGCTTGGCTGTGTCCACAATCTCGCCCGCCGACTGGTCGAGCAGCTTGTGGTCGTAGGCCTTGAGCCTGATGCGTATCTTGGGCGTTGTCATTAGCTCGCTCGCTTGCCCGGAGGCTTACTTCTTGTCGTCCAGAATCTTGGTAACAACGCCAGCACCAACCGTACGGCCACCTTCACGGATGGCGAAACGGAGCTGCTCCTCAACGGCGACCTTGGTAATCAACTCGATTTCCATCTGGATGTTGTCACCAGGCATCACCATTTCCACACCCTCAGGCAGCTTGACGGTTCCGGTAACGTCAGTGGTGCGGAAGTAGAACTGCGGGCGGTAGTTCGTGAAGAACGGAGTGTGGCGACCACCCTCTTCCTTCTTTAGAACGTACACCTCTGCCATGAACTTGTTGTGAGGAAGGATTGAACCGGGCTTGGCAAGAACCTGCCCACGCTCGATTTCCTCGCGCTTCACACCACGAAGCAGACAGCCGACGTTGTCACCAGCCTGGCCTTGATCAAGCAGCTTGCGGAACATTTCAACGCCAGTGACGGTGGTCTTCCGGGTATCACCGAAGCCGATGATCTCGACTTCTTCTTGGACCTTGACAACACCACGTTCGATACGACCGGTAACAACCGTGCCACGACCAGAAATCGTGAACACATCTTCGATCGGCATCAAGAACGGCTTATCCGTCTCACGGACCGGCGTCGGAATGAAGGAATCGCAGGCCTGAAGAAGCTTCTCAATTGCACCATCGGCGATGTCGCTGTGGACACCTGTAAGAGCCTGCAGCGCCGAGCCACGAATGATCGGAACATCATCACCAGGGAACTTGTACTTGTTCAGCAGATCGCGAATCTCCATCTCGATCAGCTCAAGCAGCTCTGGATCGCCGTTGACATCGACCTTATTCAGGAAGACGACCAACTGCGGAACGTTCACCTGGCGCGCAAGAAGAACGTGCTCACGGGTCTGCGGCATCGGGCCGTCCACCGCAGAGACCACGAGAATCGCACCGTCCATCTGAGCGGCACCCGTGATCATGTTCTTGACGTAGTCAGCGTGCCCCGGGCAGTCGACGTGTGCGTAGTGCCGATTGGCACTTTCGTACTCGACGTGAGAGACAGCGATCGTCATAATCTTGGTTTCATCGCGCCGCCCCTGCGATTCGGATGCCTTGGCAACCTGATCGTAGGAGATTTCCTTCGCGCCACCGTACTTGGCGGAGGCAACCTTAGTAATGGCCGCCGTAAGGGTGGTCTTACCATGGTCGACGTGGCCAATGGTTCCGATGTTCACGTGGGTTTTGTTGCGATTGAATTTCTCTTTAGCCATAGCGATATCCCTCTACCCTGCTCTTCGCTGCTGTCTCCCTAATCGGGCGCCGGTTATCGAGACGTTGTTATCAAAAGGTTAAAAGCTCTTGCAGCGGCTCCATTGTCTGCGCCCGAGCCGCCGTGGCCATATCTACCAGCGGTAATGCGCAAAAGCTTTGTTAGCCTCTGCCATCTTGTGGGTATCTTCACGCTTCTTTACAGCGTTGCCACGATTCTGCGAAGCATCAAGGATCTCAGAAGCAAGCTTCTCGACCATTGTCTTTTCGCCACGTCCACGGGCATAGGAAACCAACCAGCGCATGCCGAGTGCCTGGGAACGGTCTGGGCGAACCTCGATCGGCACTTGGTAGGTAGATCCACCGACGCGCCGCGACTTTACTTCCAGCTTCGGACGGACATTGCCCATTGCGCGCTCGAAGACCTTGATCGGATCTTCCTTCGCACGCTCCGCAACCTTGTCGAAAGCACCGTAGACAATCTTCTCAGCAACTGCTTTCTTGCCGAGTTCCATCACGGTGTTGATGAACTTGGTAATCCGACGCCGAACATCGTCCGGCTGCTCGGTAAACTTAGGATCGGGCAGTACTTCCCGCTTGGGAACTTCACCTTTGCGTGGCATCGCTCTTCCTCGTGCCTATCACTTGGGCCGCTTGGCGCCGTATTTGGAACGGCTCTGTCGCCGATTGGCGACACCCGCCGTATCGAGCGTACCGCGAACAATGTGATAGCGAACACCCGGCAGGTCTTTAACACGGCCACCGCGGATCAGCACCACAGAGTGCTCCTGCAGGTTGTGACCTTCCCCGGGAATATAGGTCGTCACTTCGATCTGGTTGGTCAACCGGACACGTGCAACCTTGCGGAGTGCAGAGTTCGGCTTTTTCGGCGTCGTCGTATAAACGCGAACGCACACACCACGCTTTTGCGGGCATGACTTGAGGGCTGGAGCGGACGTCTTACGCGTCTGCTTAATTCGGCCCTTCTTGACGAGCTGATTGATCGTAGGCATCCGATCGGTTCCTTAAATCGCCGTGTTTTACGTCTTCGTGTGCGAACACAAAGAGAAGCGCAGTATACGGAGGGTCTTGGGTTAGTCAACAAAAAGATCTTGCGATCTGCTTACTTATACGCTTCTCCGACGGGAACTTGAGTTCCCATCGCCCTCTTTCTATTCCTCTGCACCACCACCAACTGCTGCCTGCGGAGCAGTAGTTGCGGCTTCTGCGATCGCGATCGCCGCTTCTAGGCGATCGGCCACAGGAGCGGGTTCGTCGACGGTAACATTGAGCGAAAGTCGACGATAGGTTGGGATTCCTGTTCCCGCAGGAATCAGGCGACCCATAATCACGTTCTCCTTGAGGCCACGCAGATAATCAACCTTGCCGCAGATCGCTGCTTCGGTGAGAACCTTGGTGGTCTCTTGGAAGGACGATGCAGAGATGAACGACTCCGTCGACAACGAGGCCTTGGTGATACCCAAAAGAAGCGGCTCACCACGTGCTGGCTGACCCCCTTGCGCCATCACACGCTCGTTTTCTTCCTCGAAAAGATGACGCTCGGCCTGCTCGTCGACAAGGAAGTTGGTATCGCCCACATCAACGACCCGCACGCGGCGCAGCATCTGGCGAACGATCACCTCGATATGCTTGTCGTTAATTTTGACGCCCTGTAGACGATAGACTTCCTGCACTTCATCGACGAGATACTTGGCCAGCGCCTTCTCTCCGAGCACCCGTAGGATGTCATGCGGGTTCGAGCTGCCATCCATCAGCGGCTCGCCAGCCTTCACACGATCGCCGTCACGCACCGAGAGATGCTTGCCTTTCGAGATGAGGTACTCGCGAGGTTCGCCGATCTCAGGGGTGATCACGACCTTGCGCTTGCCCTTGGTGTCCTTACCGAAGCTGACAATGCCGTCGATCTCGGAGATGACCGAGTGCTCTTTGGGCTTGCGGGCCTCAAAGAGCTCGGCAACACGCGGCAGACCACCGGTGATGTCCTTGGTCTTGACGGTCTCACGCGGGATACGCGCAATGATGTCACCGGCTTCGACTCGCTCACCGTCTTGCACCGAAATGTTGGCACCGACAGGGAGGAAATATCGCGCTTCCTGATTGGTTCCAGGAATCTTCTTGGTCTTGCCCGAGTCGTCTTTGATCGTAATGCGCGGCCTGGTATCGGCGTCTTTCGACTCGATAATGACCTTGCGGGATAGACCGGTGTGCTCGTCGAGCTGCTCTTGCATGGTGACACCATCGAGGATGTCGCCGTACTTGATGAGGCCCGAGACTTCCGTCAAGATCGGAAGAGAGAAGGCGTCCCACTCAGACAGGAGCTTCTTCGGCTCGACCTTTTGTCCCTCGCGAACGTAGAGCTTCGCACCGTAGGTCAGCGCGTAACGCTCACGCTCACGCCCGGAGTCATCGACGATCACGAGTTCGCCGTGGCGGTTCATGACCACCAGGTAGCTGCGCTCGTTGGGATCGGTCGCTTCGGGATTCTGCTTCTCAACGATCTGGATGTTCTCGAACTTGATGAAACCGGTACTGCGTGACTCCAAGTTGCTCGATTGAATGCGGACTTGGCCGACGCCGCCGATGTGGAACGTACGCATCGTGAGCTGCGTTCCCGGTTCACCGATCGACTGGGCTGCGATAACGCCAACTGCTTCGCCAATGTTGACGATATAGCCGCGTGCCAGATCACGTCCGTAGCACTGCACGCAGATACCGCGCCGCGTCTGACAAGTCAGCACGGAACGAATCTTGACGCGATCAATGCCCGCGTTCTCGATGAGAGTAACTTTGTCTTCGGTAATCTCGGTGTTGGCCGGAACGATCACATCACCGCTGTACGGATCAACGATGTCTTCCAGCGGAACTCGACCCAGGATGCGATCACCGATGCGCTCGATGACTTCCCCACCCTCGACGAGTGGGGCGGTATCGATACCTTCCATGGTGCCGCAGTCGTAGTCGGCGATGATGCAGTCCTGCGCCACGTCGACGAGTCGGCGGGTCAGGTATCCCGAGTTTGCGGTCTTAAGGGCGGTATCGGCCAGACCCTTACGCGCACCGTGCGTCGAAATGAAGTACTGGAGAACCGACAACCCTTCGCGGAAGTTCGTGGTAATCGGCGTCTCGATGATTTCGCCCGACGGCTTCGCCATAAGACCACGCATACCGGCGAGCTGACGAATCTGCTGTTGCGATCCACGAGCGCCAGAGTCGGCCATGATGAAGATCGGGTTGAACGACTGGAGACGCTTCTCCTCTCCACGACCATCACGGAAGATTTGCGTGCTGATCTCACCCATCATTTCGGTGGCGACTCGCTCTGCCACCTGCGCCCAGATATCAACGACCTTGTTATAGCGCTCACCGTCGGTGATAAGACCTTCGTTATACTGGTCTTGAATCTCCGTGACTTCCTTTTCGGCCTGCTCTAGGAAGAGCTTCTTCTTGACCGGAATGCGCATGTCGTCGATGCAGATCGAGATACCCGCCGCCGTCGCGTGAGAGTACCCGAGCGTGCGCAGACGGTCGGCGATAAGGACGGTCTCCTTCTGATCGCAGATACGGTAGCAAGTATCGATCAGCTCACCGAGCTGCTTCTTGCCCATCGTTCGGTTGACGAGCTTGAAAGGCAGCGCCGCAGGAAGAACATCCGAAAGCAGCACGCGCCCGCAGGTTGTATCGACGAGCTTCCGCTTTCCGGGGGTTGTTCCATCGGGATTGACCATGCGGACCTTGATGCGAGCTTGCAGATCAAGGCCACCGTGGTCGTACGCCATCCGCACTTCTTCCGGGGACGAGAAGATACCGGCAGGAGACTCACCCTTGCGGGCCTCGCGATACTCTCCCTTTACGAAGCTGCGATCGCGGGTCATGTAATACAGACCCAGAACGATATCCTGCGACGGGATGATGATCGGCTTGCCGTGCGCGGGGCTCAGGATGTTGTTGGTCGACATCATGAGCACGCGGGCTTCCATCTGTGCTTCGATGGACAGCGGCACGTGAACGGCCATCTGATCGCCGTCAAAGTCTGCGTTGAATGCGGCGCAGACCAGCGGGTGCATCTGGATCGCTTTGCCTTCGATCAGAACCGGCTCAAACGCCTGGATTCCCAAGCGGTGCAGCGTCGGGGCGCGGTTCAGGAGTACGGGATGCTCGCGGATGACTTCCTCGAGAATGTCCCAAACCTCTGACCGCTCCTTATCCACCATCTTCTTAGCGCTCTTGATGGTGGTGACGAGCCCTCGCTCCTCAAGCTTGTTGTAGATAAACGGCTTGAACAGCTCGAGCGCCATCTTCTTCGGCAGACCGCACTGGTGCAGGCGGAGCTCTGGACCGACGACGATGACCGAACGACCGGAGTAGTCGACACGCTTACCAAGCAGGTTCTGACGGAACCGTCCCTGCTTGCCTTTGAGCATGTCGGACAGCGATTTAAGCGGTCTCTTGTTCGGACCCGTGATGGTCTTGCCACGACGACCGTTGTCAAAGAGCGCGTCCACCGCTTCTTGCAACATCCGCTTTTCGTTGCGGATGATGATCTCGGGAGCATTCAGCTCCTGCAGACGCTTAAGACGGTTGTTGCGGTTGATGACACGACGATAGAGATCGTTCAGATCGCTGGTCGCAAAACGGCCGCCATCGAGCGGAACGAGCGGACGAAGGTCCGGCGGAATCACCGGAATCACTTCCAGCATCATCCACTCGGGCTTGTTCGTCGACTCGCGGAACGCCTCAACGACTTTCAGTCGCTTGGCGATCTTCTTGCGCTTCGCTTCGCTGGTCGCATCGCGCATTTCACCGCGAAGCTGCTCTGCTAGCTGATGGATGTTGATCTTGCGCAGCAGATCACGAATCGCGTCCGCACCCATGCGGGCCTCGAACGCATCGTCTCCGCCCAGCTCGTCCACCAGCTTCTGGTAGCGATCCTCCGTAAGGAGTTCGCCAACCTGAAGTCCAGAGTTTCGCGGTTCCACTACGACGTACGACTCGCAGTACAGAACCTTCTCAAGTTCCTTGAGCGTGATGTCGAGCAGGTTTCCGATCCGGCTCGGCAGCGACTTTAGGAACCAGATGTGCGCAACCGGCGTCGCGAGCGAAATATGACCGAGTCGCTCACGACGAACCTTGGACTGAATGACTTCGACGCCGCACTTTTCGCAGACGACGCCACGGTGCTTCATGCGCTTGTACTTGCCGCAGTTGCACTCGTAGTCCTTCACCGGCCCAAATATCTTGGCGCAGAAGAGGCCATCACGCTCCGGCTTGAAGGTCCGGTAGTTGATGGTCTCTGGCTTCTTCACCTCACCATGGGACCACTCGCGGATCTTGTCTGGTGACGCCAAGCTAATGCGGATGGCGCTGAACGAAAGCGGGTCCTTGGGCTTCTCGAAGAAGTTAAAAAGATCCTTCACGAGACCTCTCCTTGAAAGTGCGAGCCTACCGCGTTACGAAGCGGCGCCAATCTTGGCAACCACCTCACGAGCCATCTGCTGGACAGCCGACGATGCGGTGTCCTTCTGAGGCGCGCTCGGGTCTTCAATCAGCTCAACGTTAAGACACAGAGACTGCAGTTCCTTGAGCAGCACGTTGAACGACTCTGGCAAACCAGACTCGAGGTTGTGCTCGCCCTTCACAATCGACTCGTACATCCGCGTGCGGCCTACGACGTCGTCGCTCTTGACGGTCAAGAACTCTTGCAGCGCGTACGCAGCTCCGTACGCTTCCATCGCCCAGACTTCCATTTCTCCGAGTCGCTGGCCGCCGAACTGTGCCTTGCCACCGAGCGGCTGCTGGGTAACCAGGGAGTACGGTCCAATCGACCTGGCATGGATCTTGTCATCGACCAAGTGGTGCAGCTTCATGATGTACATGACGCCGACCGTGACATCGTGGTCAAACGACAGGCCAGTCTTTCCATCGAACAGAATCGACTGTCCGTTGTCCGACTGATTGGCCATGGTGAGCGCGGTCTTGATCTCACTCTCCTTCGCGCCGTCGAAAACCGGGGTCGCGGTGTGAACACCACGCACCAGCTTGCTGGCGAAGCGCTTCAGGTCGTGTTCATCCAGTGCATCGATGAACGCATGGGCCTGATCGGTCGTATAGATCTTCTTGAGCCGGTCGCGAAGCTGCGCCGCGTTGTACTTGCTCTGCAGAACCTTTTCGATCTGCTTGCCAAGCTGAAGCGCTGCCCAACCAAGGTGCGTCTCAAGGATCTGTCCGACGTTCATTCGCGACGGAACGCCGAGTGGGTTTAGCACCACATCGACCGGCGTACCATCGGCAAGGAATGGCATGTCTTCTTCGGGCAGAATCCGGCTGACAACACCCTTGTTACCGTGGCGTCCGGCCATCTTGTCGCCAACGGCAAGCTTGCGCTTGATCGCGACATACACCTTGACCATCTTGATGACGCCCGGAGGAAGCTCATCCCCCTTGGTCAGCTTCGCAATCTTGTCGCGATAGACCGACTCAATGGCGTGGATGTCATCCTCAAGACGCTGAGCAAGCTGCTCAACGCGCTCTTCGACACGACCGTCACCCTCGGCCACACGCAGCTCGCGGTAGTGACGCGCGGGGATGGTCTCCAGCGTCGCCATGTCCAGCGACTGGCCCTTGGCGAGAAGGACCTTGCCCTTGTCATCCACGAGTCGCGACGCGGTAGACTTGCCTTCGAGCAGACGCCGCATCTTGGCGTAATACGACTCGCAGACAATCTTGACCTCATCCCGCTGATCGGTGATGAGCTTCTCTTTTTCGGCGTCCTCGATGTCCTTGGCGCGCTCGTCCTTCTCGGTGCCCTTGCGTGCAAACACGCGAGCCGAGATGACGATGCCCTGCACACCAGGAGGAACCCGCAGCGAGCTGTCTCGCACATCGCCGGCCTTTTCGCCGAAGATTGCGCGAAGCAGTTTCTCTTCTGGGCTGAGCTGAGTCTCTCCCTTCGGAGTGATCTTGCCGACGAGAATATCGCCCGCCTTGACCTCAGCGCCGATCCGCACGATGCCCGACTCATCGAGATCCTTTAGCGCTTCCTCTCCGACGTTCGGAATGTCTCGAGTGATCTCTTCCTTGCCGAGCTTGGTATCGCGGGCGATGCACTCAAACTCCTCGATGTGGATCGAGGTGTAGACATCTTCCTTGACCAGTCGCTCCGACAACAGAATCGAGTCTTCGAAGTTGTAACCGCCCCACGGCATGAAGGCGACCACGACGTTCTGACCGAGCGCAAGCTCACCCATCTCGCAGGCAGGACCGTCCGCGATCACGTCCCCAGGACGAACCCGGTCACCACGCTCAACGATCGGCTTCTGGTTGATACAGGTGTTCTGGTTTGACCGCTGAAACTTGACCAACGAATAGATGTCCGGCTTCGCACCGGCCATATCATCGAGATCCTGCTCGAGCGGACGGACCACGATACGTGCTGCATCGACGGACTCGACGATGCCCTCGCGCTTCGCAACCAGCGTAACGCCAGAGTCACGAGCAACGATGCCTTCGACACCGGTTCCCACGAGCGGCGAGGCCGTGCGAATCAGCGGCACCGCCTGACGCTGCATGTTACTGCCCATCAGTGCGCGGTTCGCGTCGTCGTGCTCGAGGAACGGAATCAGCGAGGCGGCAACCGAAACCAGCTGGTTCGGCGACACGTCCATCAGCGTGACTTCCTCTGGACGGGAGAGCACGAAGTCACCATTGTGACGAGCCGAGACGTGCGGTCCAAGGAACTTGCCATCTCGCTCGACCTGGGCGTTCGCCTGAGCGATGAAGTGGCCTTCCTCCTGAAGTGCCGAGTAGAACTCGACATCATCGGTCGCTTTGCCGTCTGCACACTTGCGATAGGGAGTTTCGATAAAGCCGAACTCGTTGACGCGAGCGTAGGTCGAAAGCGATGCAATCAGACCGATGTTTGGACCTTCTGGAGTCTCAATCGGGCAGATACGTCCGTAGTGCGTGGCGTGAACGTCGCGGACTTCAAAGCCTGCGCGCTCACGAGTCAAACCACCCGGTCCAAGTGCTGAAAGACGACGCTTGTGCGTGACTTCAGACAGCGGGTTCGTCTGATCCATGAACTGCGAGAGCTGCGAGCTGCCGAAGTACTCTTTCACGACCGCAGAGACCGGCTTGGCGTTCACCAAGTCGTGCGGCATCAGCGTCTCAATTTCCTGAGACATGCTCATGCGCTCTTTGATCGCGCGTTCCATACGAACCAGGCCGATGCGGTACTGGTTCTCCATCAGCTCACCAACAGCACGCACGCGACGGTTACCGAGGTGATCGATATCGTCGATCGCCCCCTTACCGTTCTTGAGCTCGATCAGATAACGAACGGTCTCAAGAATGTCGCGCTTGGTCAGCACGCAGTTGTCGAGCCGCTCATCGATCTTGAACTTGTAGTTCAACTTGAGGCGACCGACCTTCGACAGATCGTAGCGCTCCGCATTGAAGAACAGGTTCTTGAACAACTGCTGTGCGGTCTCCAGCGTCGGAGGATCCCCTGGGCGAAGTCGACGATAGATTTCCATCATCGCCTCTTCCGGGGTTGACAGCCGATCTGCAATCAACGTGTCTCGCAGGTACGAACCGACGTTCAATCCGTCGATGAACAGCACCTTGAACGACACGATGTTGTGCTGACGCAGCTCTTCGAGCTTGGCATCGGTGAGTTCCTCGTTGCACTGCAACAGAACTTCGCCGGTCAGCTCGTTGATCACGTCGTGCGCGGCGACCTTGCCCACCAGCTCGGAGGACTCGACCGGAAGCCGATCGATTCCGAACTCTTGCAGCTTGCGAATCGCCGCCCGCGTAAACTTGCGGTTCTTCTTGACGAGGATCTCGTTATTACCGGGGTGACGGATGTCGCGTGTGGCACGCTGACCCGGCAGCAAATCGTACTCGAGCGATTTGCTGTAGTGACCATCCGGCTCAATAAAGATCGGCTCGGTGGCGTAGAAGTAGTTGAGTAAGTCCTCGGTCGAATATCCGAGTGCGCGCAGCAGCACAGTAGCGTGCAGCTTTCGCCTACGATCGATCCGGACATACAGAATGTCCTTAGGATCGAACTCGAAGTCGAGCCATGAACCACGGTAGGGAATCACTCGGGCGCTGTACAGTAGCTTGCCGGACGAGTGGGTCTTGCCCTTATCATGATCGTAGAACACGCCGGGAGAGCGGTGTAGCTGCGAGACGACGACGCGCTCGGTACCATTGATGATAAAGGTACCGTTTTCCGTCATCAGCGGGATCTCACCGAAGTAGACCTCCTGCTCTTTGACGTCGCGGATCGACTGGTAGCCAGTCTCTTCGTTGGTGTCCCAAACGACGAGGCGAATGACGACCTTGATCGGCGCGGCGAAAGTCATTCCGCGCTGACGGCACTCATCTACGTCGTACTTTGGTTTGTCGAGATGGTAGGAAACAAACTCGAGGGATGATGTCTCAGAGAAGTCCTTAATCGGGAAGACACTCTTGAACACTCCCTGCAAACCGACGTCTTCCCTCTGTTCCGAGGGAGTGTCCTTCTGCAGGAACTTGTCGTAAGACTGCTTCTGGATGTCGATAAGGTTGGGGATGTCAATGATCTTGGTGATCTTCGCGTAGTTCTTGCGGACCCGGAAGTTGTTCTGAATCACCGAAGCCATTAGCGACCCTTTCTGTCCCTTGCAGCGAAGTGCACAAGGCTCACAGGAAAGCTTCTCGGGAATCTCATGGAGGGTTCTCCCATCGCAACGCGCTTTCCCAACGAGGTTGTCAACCCTCCCTGACTTTCAAGCGAAGCCCTCGCTCGATCAAGTCGGGAGGCAGAATGCGAAGCAGAGCCGATGTGACAAAAACCGGCGGCCCACAGGGACACTTTTCCCTGCGAGCCGTCGGTGGCCCCACTTCCTAGCTTTTGTAGCCGATTGGCAAAGGCCAACCCTTGAGCTACTTGATCTCGACGGTGCCGCCCGCCTCGACAATCTTCTTCTTGATGGTCTCGGCTTCGTCCTTCGACACGGCGGCCTTCAGCTCCTTCGGAGCTCCGTCCACCAGATCCTTGGCTTCCTTGAGACCAAGGTTGGTCAGCTCGCGGACCACCTTGATAACGCCGATCTTGTTGGCACCGGCACCCGTCAGAATGACCTGGAACTCCGTCTGCTCGGCGGCGGCGGGAGCTGCAGCGGCGGCTCCACCAGCGGCCGGACCAGCGGCAACAGCCACCGGAGCCGCCTTGACGCCCCACTTGTCCTCAAGCAGCTTGGTGAGCTGTGCAATCTGCATCACCGACATCTGCGAGAGCTGATCAACAATTTGGTCCATGTTTGCGTTGCTCATTGTAGTTTCTCCTTGGAGTTAGCCTTGGGTCTCGAGCGCACGCTTCCGTGCGTCGAGGACGTAAGCAAAATTCTGCGCAGCCGCGTTGAGCGTGCGTACGACGTTGGTTGCTGGAGCCATGAAGGTCGCAAGCAGCGATGCCCTGATCTCGTCTTTGCCCGGCATGTCTGCCGAGGCGATGACACCTTTGTCATCGAGGACGCCCTCAAGGTAGCCACCCTTGATCTTGAACTTCTCATTGTTCTTGGCATAGTCCCGAGCAACCTTGGCGGCAGCAGAAGGACTATCCCAAGAAAAAATAACTGCCGTCGGACCTTCCAGGTACTTGCCCATCTTTTCCATGGGCGTACCAGCGATGGCGAGCTTCACCAAGGTGTTCTTGTACACCTTGTACTCGCACTGCTGTTTCCGGAAGTCTTCCCGGAGAGCAGTGACCGCTGGAACCTGAATGCCACGGAAGTCACAGATGACCACCGCCGCGCTCTTTTGGAGCTTGTCTTTCAACTCAGCGATTTGCTGCGCTTTATCGTTCCGATCCATACCCCAGGACTCCAAGTCTCGGCAGGTGATTAAGCCTTGTCGGCTCCTGCTTTCTAGGACAGTTGCGTTACTCTGGCAGAAACTGCCAGAGGGATTACTTAGCGATAAGCTGGCCTTGAATTTCGTTCGTATCCAGCTTCAGACCCGGCCCCATCGTCGTTGAAAGAGCGATGCTCTTTACGTAGAGCCCCTTCGCCGAAGAAGGCTTGAGCTTGATGAGCAACTCGATGAGTGCACGCGCATTTTCGCGGAGCTTCTGAGAGCCGAAGGATATCTTTCCGACCGGCGCGTGAACGATTCCGGTCTTCTCAACCCGGAACTCGACACGACCCCCCTTCAACTCGCGGACCGCCTTGGTCACGTCTGTTGTCACGGTGCCGACTTTTGGGTTCGGCATCAGACCACGCGGACCAAGGATACGGGCGATCTTACCGATCACTCCCATCATGTCCGGAGTCGCTACTGCAGCGTCAAAGTCCAACCAGTTTTCGGACTGAATCTTGGCCACCAAGTCTTCGGCACCGACGAAGTTCGCACCCGCTTCGAGCGCTTCCTTGGCCTTGTCTCCCTTGGCGAACACCACAATCCGAACGGACTTGCCAGTGCCATGAGGTAGGTTCACCGCACCACGGACCATCTGGTCGGCATGCTTTGGATCAACTCCCAAGCGTACCGCAAGGTCAACCGTCTCGTCGAACTTGCTCGAGATTTTCAGCTTTGGAAGGAGATCAAATGCCTCCTCCATATTGTACCGCTTCTCGCGGTCCACCAGCTTCAGTGCTGCTGCGTACTTTTTTCCGGCTTTGGCCATCGAACGAACTCCATATCGACTTCAGGGAATCTCCCCGAATATCTCCCGCACTATGCTGCGGTGGGCAAAAGGGAACTAACCCTCGACGACATCAATACCCATCGAACGGGCGGTACCTGCGATGGAACGCATCGCATTCTCGACGTTCGTGGTATTGAGATCAGGAAGCTTCTGCGAGGCAATGTCGCGAAGCTGCTTCTTGGTGATGGATCCAACCTTCACCTTGTTCGGCACCTTCGAACCAGAGCCCGGCTTCTTCTGCAACGGCAGACCTGCAGCCTTCTTCACAAGAACAGAGGCTGGAGGCGTTTTGGTAATGAACGTAAAC
>CALLYL010000744.1 GCA_937859535.1 uncultured Myxococcales bacterium | reverse complement strand
CGGAAAACCTACCTGAGCCGATCTTCGTGACTCCAAGCGACGCGGATCGCACCGCGCAGGCCGTGGACCCAACCCAGCTTGCGAAGTTTCGCGCCGACCTACTCGTCGCTGTCAACAACGCCCGCAAGGTTGCTCGCAAGTGTGGCACCACGTCCTACCCGGCTGTACCTGCGCTAACCGCCAACGCCAAGCTCGACACGTCCTCTCAGGTCCACGCGGCGAACATGGCCTCGAAGAACTTCTTTAGCCACACCGGTCTCGATGGAAAGAGCCCGTTCGATCGGATGAAGGCAGCAGGCTACAGCTTCTCCTACGCAGGAGAGAACATCGCGGCAGGCAACTCGACGGTGACCGCGACCATGACCCAGTGGCTTAACAGCGCCGGTCACTGCGCCAACATCATGAACAAGAACTTCACGCAGATCGGCTTTGGCTACGACTACGGTGCGGCTTCGACCTACAAGCACTACTGGGTTCAGAACTTCGGCAAGCCGCTCTAAGCACGCCCATTCCCACCACGCTACTTGCGACCGGGCTTTTCGGGCTCGGTCCGCACAATCGTAAACTCGACCTCTGCCGGTTGAATCTCGTACGCGATTCCCGGCGGTAGGTTCACGATCTGAGGCCGCTTCTTGAGCACCGTTCCCACGGGCTTGCGCTCATCGGGGACGGTATCAAGGATTAGCTGCGGCACATCGAGGAAACGGTCGAGCCCCTGGCCTCGTAGCACCACCATCGCAGTTTCTGGATTGAGTCGTACGTTTTGAAGCTGCCCGCTCGCCCGAATCGGCACGCTGCTGTAATGACGCTCGACCAGCTCGACGAAGATCGTCGCCGCGATCTTGGGCGGAGGCTCATCGGCCAGCCTGACGTGCTTCGGGAGCGGTGCCAGCTCGACGGGAACCATCACGGTGTCGCGAATGCTAACAATCGACAGTGGTCGTGACAGCACGTTGTGCATGCTTTCGAGGACATTCTGGGCACCCCGCAGCCGCACTAGACGAGGACTCGGCGTAGCCTGGCGGAAGCGATAGCCCTCGGGCGGTTCGCCTTCGATGGTCAGGTTCACGCCGAGTGAGACCGTGACCTCGGGCTCGAAGTGCATATACATGCCGACGGGGGTGAAGCTCTCGACGCGCAGCCCCGGTGGGAGCCGAACCATCTCGGGAGCAAACCGCAGCTCCCCATCGCTCAAGTTCGACATATCGATCACGATTGGCTGTAGCGCGGTGTCCTCGATGCGACTGATCCGTGCCCACGGACCGCGTACCGCGACGCGAACCTGATCGAGCTTCTGATCGGACACCATGATTCGGCCACGCGGCTCGATGTAGTTGATATGGACGTAGAGCGTGGTGCTCTGCTCTAGCTCGGTCCGGACGTAGATCGCCAGCCCGACTGCAACAATCAACGCGAATGCCTTGATCAGGACATCCTCGACGAAGACCCGGTACAAAAAGTCACGCATCGGGACTACTCCGGCTTCGGTGGCACGATCGCCGAAGGAGGGCCAGCCCCTTCGCGAATCGCCGGAAGCTTGTGGGTGTCGCCATCGAGCAGGGAATCGGGAGCCTCGGCAACCAGCTTGGCGGTGATGTTCTCATTCCCCATCGATGCGGGCACTCTCGACGGTGATGGCTCAATCGGCTGGCTCGGCACCGGCGACTTGGCAAGCGGCAGCGGGTCCGACGGCGGTGAGGATGAAGTCAGTGGCTGCTGACCCGAAGAGTGGCTGCTAATCGACGGAAGCGGCACTCCACCGAGGCTAATGTCGTTGCCCGAGCGATCGGCCTTACCGCCCCGTCCGAGCGGACGATCCTTGCCCTTCTGCTTTTTCTTCTGGAACAACCCGAGCAACGCCTTGCGAACGTTGATCGCGTCGAGATCTCGGATGATGTTGCCGCTAAAGCAAACCGAGATCGTGCCGCGCTCCTCACTGACCACAACCACGACGGCGTCGGTCTCTTCGGTAACCCCGACGGCGGCTCGATGACGGGTGCCCAGCTCTTTGTCGAGCTTGCTGTTTGCCGACAACGGCAGGACGGCACCAGCCTGAGCGATGCGCAGGTTGCGAATGATGACGGCACCGTCGTGCAAATGGTTGGCGGCCTCGGGCAAAAACAACGTAATGAGCAGCTCTTTGGTCACTTTGGCATCGAGATCTTGGCCGACCTCACCCAGGTGGTCGGTGAGATCAGCATCCCGCTCCAGGACGATGAGGGCACCGATCTTCTGCCGCGCCAGCTCGCCCGCTGCCTGGACCACTTCCTCGATGACGTAGGTTTCTTCGTACTGACGACGCATAAACAGGTTTTGACCGACCTGCATCAGTGCGCGACGGATGTCCTGCTGAAACAGCACCACGAAGAAGATGATGAAATAGTTGATCAAGTTCTCGAACAGCCACGAGACTGCGACGAGATCGAGCCGCTTGGCCAAAAAATACAACCCGGTGATGAGCGCAAGCCCGACCATCGCCTGCGCGGCCCGCGTCCCCCGCACCAGCTTGAGCGCCCGATACAGGATGTAGAAAATGATCACCACGTCGGCGGCGGCGATCAGCGCCTCTCGCCAGTTGATGGCGACGGCAAGGGTCCGTAGCGACAGCCACACCGGGGCCAAAACACTCATCGCCCCGGCCCTCCCGATTGAAGCGCATCAGCGACGAGGAGTGCTTGCTTGGTTTCGGCCACATCATGGACCCGCACGATGTCGGCCCCATTCTGCGCCGCAAACGCTGCGCCCATCACCGACGGAATCAGCCGATCTTGAGCGGGCTTGTCAGTCAACGCGCCCCACATCGACTTCCGCGAGGCACCCACGAGGAGAGGTCGCCGCAAGCTGCGCCGTAAGCGATCGGTCATCCGGAGCAGCGCGAGGCTCTGCTCGACGGTCTTGGCAAAACCAAGGCCGGGATCGTAGAGGATGCGATCCGAAAGTGAGAGGCTGTCGTCGGTCAGCATGCGCGCCGCGAGCGATAGCTCAGCCTCTACAGTCTGGCACAGATCGCCCCCGTATTCGGTACGCTCGCGCATGGTGGCTGGTGTGCCTCGGGAATGCATCACGACAATGCCGTCAAATCCCGCCAGTAGCGTGTGGCGCTGCGCCCGATCAAGCGCGGCGGCCTGTGGATCGTCGAGGGTCTCCGAAAACAAGTGCTGTGGAAACGCCAAGTTGAGCAGTCGAAAGCCCAGCGCATGAACCCGGCGCGCAATCTCGGCATGCCGGGTGTCGATCGACAGCACCGCAGGCAGCCCGAGCGACGGTAGTTCACGCACCACCGGGAACAGCCTGTGCCACTCCTCTTCGACAGAAAGGAGCCGCGCACCGGGTCGGGTTGACTCGGCCCCAACGTCGAGGATCTCGGCCCCTTCGGCAACCAATCGCTCGGCATGAGCCAGCGCATCTTTCGCACAATGCAGCCGCCCACCGTCGGAAAATGAGTCCGGGGTCAGGTTGACAATGCCCATCACCACACACCGCTGACCATCCAGAGTGAGTGTGTTTCCGTCGCTGCGCATCATACGAAGCGGTGCAAAGCTCGCGGCAGCGCGCAAAGACTTGGCAGCGTGATGGATGTCGGTGCTCATGTAGAAAGCGGCAAAAAAAGAGAGGAAATACTAGCCTCCCTGCGTGCGAAAAGGAAAATTGCCGCCGAGTCATGAACCGCATCGCTCACGCCAAGTACATCGACCCGCTCGATCACCTCTGGATTACGGCGGCCAAGGAGCTGGGCCTTCAGGTCGAGCGGTCCCCGCATGGCTACGCGCACACCGATGGCAAAGGCAATCTCTACATCGCGCCGACGGAGGAGCTGGATCCGGACGACTGCTTGGCGCAAATGATCCTGCACGAGCTGTGTCACGCGCTGGTGCAAGGGGAAGATAGCTTCTCAAAACCCGACTGGGGCTTGAGCAACGATGAGCAAGCCGATGTCTACACCAGTGACGTCACCCGCGAGCAGGCCTGTCTGCGGGTCCAGGCCTCGCTGCTCCGTCCGTATGGACTGCGGCGACTGCTCGCACCAACGACCGACTTTCGCGTGTTTTACGATGCGCTGCCACAGAATCCCCTCGACAGTGCGAGCCCAAGAGAGGCCAAGCTGAGCCAAGACGGTCTATCGCTGGCGCATCATCCCCCGTACCGCCGCGTGCTCACCGAAGCGTTGACTGCGACCGCCGAGCTGCACCGAGCGCTAGGCAAGTCATCGCGGCCAAGTGCCACCAGCAACGAAGCAAAAGAGCCGTTACCATCGCTGTGGCAGAGTGCGCCATCCCCCAAGCTCCACAAGAGCGGACTGCCGATGTCCGACGGGATCTTCGAGTCAAAGAAGGGCGCGACCTGCGGCGGCTGTGCGTTCCTAAAGACCCCCGACAAGCGTGGTGCGGCCTTCCGTTGTGAGCGCACCGCCATCGAGGCCTCACCCGGAAAAGTGGTGAACCCGACCCTCGCGGCATGTGCCTTGTTCGAGCCTCCGCTCGATTGCCAGAGCTGCGCCGCCTGCTGTCGACACGCCTTTTCGCTCGTACCCGTGCGACTCAGCGATGAAGTCAACTGGCGACATCCCCAGCTCGTCGGTAAAAGCGGAAAAGACCTGACCATCCTGCGCGATCCAGAGCGACGCTGCTGCGCGGCACTCGGCGAGACGGCTGAACACAGCTTCGGCTGTCTGATCTACAGTGATCGCCCGCGTACCTGCCGCGACTTTAGCGCGGGCACGTTCAACTGTTTGGAAGCCCGCCGCCGAGTCGGGCTCGACGCGTAGTGATTACGATGCGGCGATGCGGTCGGTGGTCGACCAGGAGTCGAGGCAGATGATCTGACCCTTTTGGGTACCGCGAGCGACAGCCAGAAAAGCCGGACCCAGGCGCAGGGTGTCGCTCTCGGCGGGCATCCCGAACTGGTTTTTGCTACCACCAATCGGAGCGACCCCAAAGTGGATGCACATGGTGTTGACTCGCACCGCATCCTTCGCCGTTTCAGAAGCAAGCGAGTTGCTCAGCGCATTGACGGCGGCGTTCTTGACTGTCGCCAGCCACAGTCCGGGAAACGGCGGCGGAATGTGTGCCAGTCCACCGCTCACGATCGTGTAGCTCGAACCTTCGCGGGACTTGAGGCTCGGCAAAAATACCTTGGCGGCCAAAAAGCTATTGAACAGTCCGTCCGCAAGCGCACCCGTCACGGAGTCAAGCGCCGTCGCGGTCGGAGGTGCTCCGACTGCGGCAAAACCGAGCACCGACACCACATGATCGATGGCGCGTCCACCGAGTGCCGCAGCAACCGACTGAAACACCTCTGCGGCGCTTGCTTCAGTCACGAAGTCACCGACCACGCCCATAAACGGCTCGCTGTCGGAGACGCCGATTTGCTGCTTGAGCCGCTCCAGGTTGGACCCACTACGCGAGACTCCCACGACGGTTGCCCCCGCATCGAGATACTTGCGAACCACACCCGAGCCAACCACTCCGGTGGCCCCGAGCACGACTACGGTCTTGTCTGCGAACATTAGATGCCCTCCGGTCCCCATTTTCGCACTCCCACTGTGTCCGGCACAACGCCAATCTTCGTCGACAGTAGGAATCGAGTTCTTGATCCAGCGCAGTCTTCCACGCACAGTATTCCGGTTGTCGTGAGTCCGATTCTCGTTTGGGAAAGCGAGCGACAACGAGGAACCAACACCCAAACGGAACGATCCCAAAGGGGGAACCATGAAGTCTCTGTTTTCGACGTCTGCGATATCTGCTCTGCTACTCTCTGTGGCGCTCGGTTTGAGCGCGTGTGGCTCACTCGTCGGCGACTATTCCTGCGATCTCCGTCCAAAAAATCCGCAGTGTACGGACTGGCGAAACCTGATCGGACCCACCGTGACCCAGGAAGCGCTCTGCAAGACGCTCAACACGGCGGGAGGCAGCGGCGTCTTTGCATCGGTCAAGTGTCCGTTGGAGGGCACGGTCGGCGGTTGCCAGACCAATACCGGAGCGGGACTGCAAACAAACTGGTTCTACGCCCCGCGCACCAACTCTGATGTCCAGGCAGAGTGCACCAAAGACAAGACAACCTACGTAGCACCGTAGTCTCTCTGCTATGACTCCCTGGTGGAGGCCCTGCCGATGTCCTATTCGACGTTCTCTCTGATGGTGGAAGAAAAGGTCGCGCAGCTCACGCTGAGCAGGCCGGACAAGCTCAATAGCCTGACTCTTACGTTCTTTCAGGAACTGCTAGCGGTCTGTCATGAACTGGAACGACGCAGCGAGGTCCGAGCGCTGGTCATCTCTTCCACCGGCAAGCACTTTACCGCTGGTCTGGATCTACAGGCGCTGGGAGCCCTGGCCGGCGAACTCATTGATGGCGAACGGAGTCGCGCTGCCTACAGCTTGCGAACCTGTGTCCGAGAACTGCAAGAGAGCATCTCTGCCGTCGAGAAATTGCGCATTCCGGTCCTGATTGCCATCCATGGGGGATGCATCGGAGGAGGGGTCGATCTCGCCACCGCCTGCGATCTCCGCTACTGCACCCAAGATGCGTTCTTCTGTGTTCAGGAAACCAACGTCGGAATTGTCGCAGACCTTGGAACGCTTCAACGTCTGCCGCGCTTGATTCCTGATGGTGCGGCACGCGAAATGTGTTTCACCGGACGTCGCTTGCCTGCAGATCGGGCCCTTGCATTGGGACTAGTATCCGCCGTGTATCCCGATCAGCAGAGTATGCTCAGTGAGGTTCGCAAGACCGCGCTGGAGATCGCGAGCAAGTCGCCCCTGGTGACAGCAGGGATCAAAGACGTACTGAACTACGGACGCGATCACGGAGTCCGTGATGGGCTGGAATACATCGCAGTGTGGCAGTCGGGAATGCTCTCCGCGCAAGACGTCATGGAACAAGCCGCCGCCAAGGGAGGCGGTAGACCGCCAAGCTATGCAGAGCTACCACCCCCCAAAGATCTGCTCGGGTCTCCGCAAGTCAAATAGAGGCATCTCAAAATACTCTTTATTGATGATGCGGCGAGTCCCATTGCCGCATTACGGGCTCGTGAGAAACCCGCGACCTGCCGACAACAGGACCGTGGACGCTCTCGCAGCGGGGAATCAGATTAGCTGGCGTGGTGCTCGCCCTGTAGGTTCAAGCGAACGATCTGCATCGGAACTCCGCCCTTGGGCCCGAATGTCGGACCTCGCATGGCCGGACGGATCGGCTTTGCGTTCGCTGGTTTCAGCTCGCAGTGGCTCAGGATTTCTTGCGCGACCAGCTTCATTTCGTACATCGCAAAGGCGGCCCCAATGCAGCGACGGGTTCCGCCGCCGAAGGCCACAAACTCGAACGGCGAAAACTTCCGCTCTAGGAATCGCTCGGGCCGAAAGGTCTCCGGGTCCGGATAAATGGCCGGATTGTGGTGGACGCCAATCGCGCTGACCGACACCGCAAATCCCGCCGGAATCGTGTAGGGACCGAGCTGTAGCGGAACCCGCATCCTACGAAAAACTTCTCCAACGATCGGATAGATCCGCAACGACTCATGGGCACACGCATCCAGATATCGGCACTGCGCGATCACTTCCGATTCCGGATGTTCTCCGAGCGCCGTAAGCTCGCTCCGCAAGCGTACCAGCGTCTCGGGATTTTGATACAAGTGATAGAACATCCACGATAGCCCGAGCGCCGTCGTTTCGTGCCCGGCCAGCAGCAGCGTGAACAACTCATCGCGGATCTGTTCATCGCTCATGGTCGAGCCGTCATCGTAGTGAGCACTCACCATCAGGCTCAGAATGTCTTCCCCCGGCGCACGCGTACGACACCTGCGAATCTGTTCCTCTAGGACTTCTTCCAGAGCCCGCCGCGACCGGTGAATGCTCGCAAACGGAGTGATCCCAAAGTGGTCCTTTCGCAGCGAAGGAAAGAACAGAATCAGCGGATTGAGGCTCTCCATGTACGATACGCTGAGCCGCTGAGCGCGCTGGGCTTCCTCCGGATCCGACAGACCGAACACGGCCTGGGCAATCACCGACAGAGAAATCCGTTGCATTGCACGCTGAAAGTCGACCACCTCGCCCACTCTCCAGGTCTTCATTTCCTCGCGAGTGGCCTTTTGCATCGTCGCTCCATACGCACGCATCCGCGCCCCGTGAAACGGTGGCGACAAGAGCTTGCGCTCGCGACGGTGTCGGTCATCCGTCATGACCAGCACGCTGTGCTTGCCCATCACAAAATCGACGCCCTCTTCGGGATAGATTTCGATCTGCGAGGTGTCCAGCGTAAAGATCACCTTGGCATGCTCCGGATCGCGGGTCAGCACCACCGGACCGTTCGGACCCACAAATAGGAACGTATCGCCGTAGCGGACAAAGGCCTTTTCATAAAATCGATACGGATTCGATAGATACTGAATCGCGTTCAGGAGTTTGTTCCGGGATCCAGGGGGAAGTTGGTCGGCTGTCATCTGATTGCCTCTCAAATCATCGTAGCACGATATACTGGCAGACATGTCGACCGCAGCGAATCCAAGGCGCGTCTGTGTGAACTGTCGTTCTGTAGTGGAATGGGACGCGGCGGCGGGTCGGCTCCGCTGCCAAACCTGCGGCGAGCTGCAAGCCGTCGAGGCTGCGGAAGACGGACAGATTCTCGATCACGATCTGGAATCGGCGCTATCGGAGCGTAAGGTACGCGGTCCGCTCGGTCAGGGAACGCGCCCGATTCGCTGCGAAACCTGTCTGGCCGAAGTAGAGCTTCCCGATGAAGTGCAGGCCACCCGCTGCGAGTTTTGTCGCTCTCCTTTGGTGGTGCCGTTTACCGCCAGTGAGGATCACTATCAACCGGAGTCTCTGATTCCGTTTGCGATCGATCGCACCGGAGCCGAACGAGCGTTTCAGCGCTGGCTACGGGGTCTGTGGCTACGTCCACGCAACCTCCGCAGCGCCGCATCGGTGCAAACGCTGCATGGCGTCTACATTCCCTACTGGGCCTTTGGGTGCGAGGTCACCACACGCTGGAGCGCCGATGCCGGCTATACGCACTACGAAACGGTTCGCAAGAAAACCGATCGCGGTGAAGTCACCGAGCGCATCGCGCACACCCGCTGGGAACCCTGTAGCGGACAGCGCCACGATCAGTATCAAGATCACCTGCTCTGCGCCTCACGAGGACTCGCGACGGAGCTATCAGGAGACGTGCACCGCTTCGATACCGAAGGACTCCTTCCCTACAGCAGCGAGTATCTGCTCGGCTTCTCTGCAGAGCGCTACGCCGTCGGACTGCGGGAAGCCTGGAAACAAGCCAAAAGCGAGATCGCGGACAACCAGGTGTCACGCTGCGTGCATGACATTCCGGGTGACAGCCAGCGTGAAGTCCGCACCAACCATCAGTTTCAGCGCGTCCGATTCAAGCACGTGCTGCTTCCAATGTGGATCGCGGCCTATGAATACCGAGGCAAGGTTCACCGCTTCCTGGTGAACGGTCAAACCGGCGAAGTGGAAGGAACCGCGCCCCACTCTGCCGCCAAGATCGCAGCACTGGCCCTCGCGGTGGTCACGCTGCTCGCGATCCTGTTCTACGTGTTTCACACCGACAAGCCGCGACCGTTCTAATATGAATCCTAAAGGATGCCTCTTATTCCTCGCAGTTGGGAACGAGGCGTCCGGCGACTCCATCAAGAGTTGCTTAGGAATCCTTAGACGTTGGGGAGAAGAGACGGAACCGACCGAACGTCGGCTCGTCGAGAGTTGCAGGAGGGAGCGAGCCTACGCAGCGTTTGCGCCGTGGCACTTCTTGTACTTTTTGCCCGAGCCACATGGACAAGGTTCGTTGCGCCCGACCTTCTGTTCTTCGCGCTTGGCCGTCTTCCCTTGCTTGGTCTGGTCGCCTTCGACCTCTGCCTGATCATCGCTGCGGATGTCGCGAGTGCTCTTTTCATCTTCGGCCCCCGACGTGGCAGAGGACTGATGCTGGAGCACGACCCGGCGCGGCTTGAGCTTAAATTCTGGAAGTTTCTGCTCTGCTTCTTGCTCAGGAGTCTCGATCGAGGCTTGTTGATCCAGACGGACCAGGAACAGCTTTTTGGCTACGTTCTGCGAGATGGTGTCCGTCATCTGCATGAACATGTTGTAGCCCTCTTTTTTGTACTCCTGCTTCGGGTCTTTCTGGCCGTAGCCGCGCAGACCGATGCCTTCGCGGAGCTGATCCATGGCCTTGAGGTGATCGATCCATTGCGAGTCGATCTCCTCCAGCCAGAAGTGCCGCGCAAAGTACAGGAATGCCAGGCCCAGCTCGGCCTCACGCGCCTCGGTGTGCTTCTCGACCTGCTCCCACGCCTTGTCCGCGAGCGAACCGACCTCCAGGCTCACATCCGCGAGCGTCACCGCCACGCCAAACTGATCCTTGAGCGCGGTCTGTAGCGCCGGAATGTCCCAGTCATCTGGGGTCTTGTCTTCCGGACAGTACTCGACCACGACTTTTTCAACCAAGTCGTACGCCAAGTCGAAGACCCGCTTGCGCTGCTGCACCAGCGACACCGAGGTCTCATGCGCAACCTTGGCGACCGCTTTGTCCTTGTCGGACTGTTCGTCGTTGTCGAACTCGATCACCGCGCCGAACCGGCGATACAGCTCGTGAGTGAGCGCCCGTGGATCGCGCAGCTTGCCTTTGCCTTCGGCCTTGATCTCACCCGGCTTATCGCCAAAGTGTGAGCCGTCAGCGGAGCCGCCCTCGCCTTCGGGGTTGTCCCAAAACGAGTCGAGGATGACCTTTACCACCGGCTCCAGTCGCTTGTGCCAGCCTTCGTACTCGGCCTTGACCTTGTCGACGAGCTGCGCGGTGACGACGGCATGATGATCTTCACCGTCTTCAGCCTCGGGCTTGACGGGAACGCTGATGCCTTTGCCACCCAGCATCGCTTCGACATCAAAGCCCGGCAGCCGTCCTTCAAGGACCGACCGTCGCAGCGAGTAGATGCTCTTGCGCTGCTGGTTCATCACGTCGTCGTACTCGAGCAGATGCTTGCGCATATCGAAGTGGTGCGCTTCGACCTTGCGCTGCGCGTTCTCGATGGCACGGTTCACCATCGAGTGCTCGATCGGCACATCTTCTTCCATGCCGAGTCGTTCCATCAGTCCAGTGATTCGCTCCGCTCCGAAGATACGCAGCAGATCGTCTTCCAGCGACAGATAGAACCGCGACGAGCCGGGATCGCCCTGACGACCGGCGCGACCACGAAGCTGGTTGTCAATGCGGCGCGACTCGTGGCGCTCGGTGCCGAGAATGTGCATACCACCGACGGAAACGACCTTCTTTTTGTCCTCTTCGGTGACCTTTTTATGCTTTAGATACGCCTCTTTATACTCAGGCGTCGACTCGTCGCAGGCCCCGGGTCGGCAGGCCATTTCCTCGCCGTAGACCTCGGTGCGGGCCATAAACTCGGGATTGCCACCGAGGAGGATGTCGGTACCACGACCAGCCATGTTGGTGGCAATCGTGACCATCTTGGAACGACCGGCCTGCGCGACAAACGCGGCTTCGCGGGCATGGGCCTTGGCGTTCAGCACGTTGTGTGGGATGCCCCGCTTCTTGAGCATCGCCGACAACACTTCGCTCTTTTCGACGCTGACCGTACCAACCAGGACTGGCTGGCCGCGCTCGTAACACTCGGCGACCTCTTCGATCACCGCACGGAACTTGCCACGCTCGTTTTTGTAGACGAGGTCGGGGTGATCCTTGCGAACCATCGACAGGTTCGTCGGAATGACCACCACGTCGAGCTTGTAGATCTTGTGGAACTCTTCCGCCTCGGTGTCGGCGGTGCCGGTCATGCCGCCCAGCTTCTTGTAGAGACGGAACAGATTCTGGAACGAGATCGTTGCCAGCGTCTGCGTCTCTTCTTCAATCTGGACGTTTTCCTTGGCCTCGATCGCTTGATGCAGACCGTCGGACCAGCGCCGACCCGGCATCAATCGCCCGGTGAACTCATCGATGATCACGACTTTGCCTTCGTCGGTGACCATGTAGTTCACGTCTTTTTTGTACAGCGAGTGCGCCCGCAGTGCCTGCTGGACGTGATGATTCCACTCGATGTTCTGCGCGTCGTACAGGTTGTGGATGGCGAGCAGCTTTTCGACTTTTTCGACGCCGCTATCGGTCAGTACGGCTGAGTGGTGCTTTTCGTCGACGGTAAAGTCAACGTCCTTCTTCAGCCTCGGGATGATCTGGTTGACCTTGTAGTAAAGCTGCGCCGACTGCTCCGCCGGACCCGAGATGATGAGCGGTGTACGCGCCTCATCGATCAAGATCGAGTCCACTTCGTCGACAATCGCAAAGTGCAGATCACGCTGCACGTAGCGCTCGATCGACTCCTTCATGTTGTCGCGAAGGTAGTCGAAGCCGAACTCGTTGTTCGTACCGTAGGTGATGTGGCAGCGATAGGCCGCCTGCTTTTCCAGGTCCGACTGACCGTGGACAATCGTGCCGACGGACATGCCCAGGAACTTGTAGATGCGTCCCATCCACTCGGCGTCACGGGTCGCCAGGTAGTCGTTCACCGTAATCAGGTGAGCGCCCTTGCGCTGCAGCGCGTTCAGGTACAGCGGGCTCGTCGCGACGAGGGTCTTGCCTTCGCCGGTCTTCATTTCGGCGATGGCGCCTCGGTGCAGGACCATGCCACCGATGAGCTGCACGTCGTAGTGCCGCATGTTCACGATCCGGCGACTCGCCTCGCGGACCGTGGCAAAAGCCTCGGGGATCAAGTTGTCGAGCGGTTCCCCGTTATCGAGACGACGATAAAACTCTGCGGTCATCCCGCGAAGCTGCTCGTCGGATTTCTTCTTCCAGGAATCTTCGAGTTGGTTAATTCGTGCGACCAGCGGTTGGAGGCGCCGGACTTCGCGATCATGGCTGGTGCCAAACAGCTTCTTAATGATTGTGCTGATCATGCTTGTGCCTTCTAGGCTTAAGTCGCACTTGCGGGCAGTCAAGATTAGTAACCGACCGCTCCCTCGGAGACAAGGGTTAGGTTCGCGAAAATGCTATGATAGCCCGCCACCTTAGCCTGGCTTGCAGACGCGCCGGCTCCCCTAAGGTGCCACACCCCAGATGGCCCATCGCGCAAAGCTACTTCGCTTACCAGGGCATGGAAAGATGCTCGTAGCGGCCGACCTACACGGCAACTATCGCGACTTCTTGACCATCGCACATCGCTTTGAGCGTCTGGGCGAAGATGCGCACCTGCTGCTGCTGGGCGATCTTGTACATGGACCCTATGTGGATCCATCTAGCTGGCCCCAAGACGCCCCACACGGCCACCCGCTTGCAGGACGGCCCTATCGTGATGAGTCACCGGCCGTGCTGCTCGGCGTACAGCTCCTCGCTTCGCGTTATCCGGGTCGCATCCACGTTCTACTTGGCAACCACGAACACGCCCACATTGGTGGACCCCGCACCTCGCTGTTTGCTCGCGATGAAGCCACCGCACTTGAGCAGCGAATCGGCATCGAGGCCAGCTTGCACATGGCCAGCTTCTTTCGATCGTTGCCCATTGTGGCTTGGGCGCCCTGCGGACTGCTTTTCAGCCATGCTGCGCCCGCCGTCGAGCTGCTCCGCATCGAGGATCTCGAAGCCATCGACTATCGTCGCTATATCGCCCCTCGACGCACGGACAAGCCGCGTTCCACCAAGTCCAGCAAACCCGGCGACCATGCGGCACGCCTTTTGGGACAACTGCTCTGGGAGCACGTGCTGCCCCCGTTTAAGGCTCAGTCGCTGCTGGCTCGCGTCAACGCCCAAATTGCGGTCTACGGCCACACGATCATTCCCACCGGCTACCAGACCATCGGGTTCGAACAGCTCATCCTATCGACCAGCTTCGGCATGCGCGATGAGCACAAGACCGTCCTGTTGGTTGATCTCGACGAGCACTACCTGACGGTCGACAGCCTGCGTCCCGGCATCGAGCTGCTGCCACTATACGAACACCCCAGCTAAGGCGTCGGTAAGCGCGTCGCTTCCTCGAGCAAACTCAGGGTGCGGGCTGCTTCCTCGGGATCAAGCTTGGCGATCGCAAAACCAACGTGGAGCAGCACGTAGTCATCGAGTCGCAGGTTTTCGACCAACATGACGTTGACTCGCCGCCGCACGCCGCCAAGATCGACCGTCGCGTGATCCTCATCATGAAGCGCGATCACCCGCGCAGGCAGCGCCAGACACATGGCCTCAGGTTCTAGCACTCTCTTAGCCGCAGAGCAGCGACAAATACCTGTCCCAGGCTGAGCGCTCCGTCACCGGGCGGGAGCCGTCGCGGCAGCAGCACGGTGATCCCATGGGGCTGAAGCTCGGCAATCAGCGACTCAGTCAGCCAACGATTGACGACACAGCCCCCGGTGAGCACCAGCTCGGACTTGCCGTGACGACGGAGTGCTCCAAGTGCAAGCTCTGCCAGTCCTGCCGCCAAGGTGCCATGAAACAGCGCCGCTCCGTCCTCCGCATTACAGTCGAGGAGCGCCCGCCACAGCGGAGCCAGATCGAGCACGTCTTCGCCACAGCTCCCACTCGGATGAATCGAAAAACCGCCGGCAAGCACCGTGGGGCGTCGAACCTGGCTTTCCAGCACCATCGCGGCTTCTCCCTCATAGCGTTCCACCTCGCGCAGTCCAAGCAAGGCCGACGCCACTTGAAAGTACCGTCCGCAGGCGGTCGTCGGTGGGCTCAGCCCCGGCTTATCGACCAGACGGAGCAGCGACGGCACCGGCCAACGAGCACCAAAGCGCCGAATGGCTTCCTCTGGCAGACCCAACGAAGCGAGCATCGCCGTTGCCAATCGCCAGGGCTCACGGCTCGCCATCTCCGCGCCGGGTTGCGGTACCGGTCGCAAGTGCCCGATTCGCCGACACGCTGAGCCCTGAGCGAGGAACAGCTCCCCACCCCACGCGGTGCCATCGTCCCCCAGGCCAAATCCATCGAGCACCAGCCCGATCGCCGACTCACGACCGCCGTATTCCGCGAGGACTGATTGAAGGTGCGCGTGATGATGCTGCACTTCATGGAGCGGCAGTCGAAGGTCAGCGACCAGACGACGCGCCACAAAATCGGGATGCCGATCGGCCACCACCAGCTCTGGCCGCACCGCGAGAAACTGGCAAAGGTGTTCGAGCGTTTGGTGATAGGACCGAGCCATTTCGACGCTGCCCAGATCGCCGATGTGTGAGGAGACAAATGCCTCGCGACCACGGACAAGACACAGCGTGGCCTTGAGATCCCCGCCCAGCCCAAGCAGAGGTGGACCGTCGAAGGGCAGCTCGATCGGCTCGGGCACCTGACCTCGCGCTCGCCGAATCAGCAGACCTCGCCCCGCAACCTGCTTCACCACGCTATCGTCAAGGCGCGCCGCAATCGGGCGATCGTGCGTCACCACCAAATCGGCAATCACTGCCAACTTGTGCCGGGCCTCCTCGTCGTCGCAAACAATCGGCTCTTCAGCCAGGTTTCCGGAGGTCATCACCAGCGCCAGCGGCCAAGCCTGCTCGCGCCAAGCCAACCCCGACGGTGAACCAAGGGCCGAAAACACCAACAGATCGTGCAGCGGCGACATCGGTAGCATCAGTCCCACCGTCGACAAATCGGTCGCAATGGATGGTGCCAGGTTCCCCGCCGACTTGCGACGCAGCAGCACAATCGGTCGTCGCGGGTCGCTGAGCAACGCCGATTCCTCGTCGGATACGTCGGCAAAAAGTCGCGCACTTTCGAGGTTCATCACCATCAGCGCAAGCGGCTTTTCTTCCCGATGCTTGCGCTGGCGCAGCCTCTGCACCACCGACTCGCGGGTCGCGTCACAAATCAAGTGAAAGCCACCAAGCCCTTTGAGTGCGACGATTTGCCCCGCGAGGAGCCTCGCCACAATCTCGGACAGCGGATGGCTCAGTCGAGGTCCGCAGGTGGGACAGGCCATCGGTTGGGCATGAAAGCGCCGATCGTGGGGATCGGAATACTCGAGCCGACACGCGGCGCAGAGCGGAAAATCGCGCAGCGTCGTTTGTGGCCGGTCATACGGCAGAGCCCGGGTAATCGTGTAGCGAGGCCCGCAGTGCGTGCAGTTGGTAAATGGATACAAATAGCGCCGAGCCGTCGGTGTGTATATCTCGTCGAGACAGTCATCACAGGGTGCCAGATCCGGCCCAATCACCGTCTGCGACGGACCGTCCGGCAAGCTCTCTGCGATCACAAACCCAGCTTCCTCGGGCTGCACCGGACAGCCGACCGCATCCACCGCATCCACTCGAGATAGCGGCGGCGACAATTCGCGCAGCGCGGTCACAAAGCGCGATAGCTGCTCGCCTTGGACCTCGATCAGCACCCCCTCGGTGTCGTTGCGCACGAAACCAGACAAGCGAAACTGCGTCGCCAACCGATGCACAAACGGACGAAACCCGACGCCCTGAACCAGACCTCGGACACGCACACGCAGACGATCGACCATGGCTTACCCGAGCGAGGCACGCTGCGAGTCAAGCCAGCTCAACCATAGCGGTAGGCCTTCGCCGGTACGCGCCGAGAGAGCAAGCACCGCGACGCCCGGATGGATTCGTCGCGCATAGCGGACGAAGCGCTCACAGTCGAAATCCAGATACGGCAATAGGTCGATCTTGCTGACGACGACCAAATCAGCGCGTGCAAACATATCTGGATACTTCAGAGGCTTGTCTTCACCCTCCGTCACCGACGCGATCACCACCCGCTTGTGCTCACCTAGGTCAAAGCCTGCCGGACACACCAGATTGCCGACGTTTTCGATGAGCAGCAGCCCATCCATGGGTAGTGCCAGCTCCACCAGCGCTCGCTCGATCATCTGCGCGTCGAGATGACAAGCCTTGCCGGTGTTGACCTGCACCGCTGGAGCGCCCGCTCGGCGAATCCGCTCCGCGTCGAGTGAGGTCTGCTGATCGCCCTCGATCACCGCCACCGGCCACCGTCCAGCAAGGCGAAGCAGCGTCTGTTCGAGCAACGTGGTCTTCCCCGAGCCCGGACTCGACATCAGGTTCAGCACCAGCGTCTGCGCCGCCAAAAAGCGACGACGATTGACCGCGGCCTGAGCATCGTTGCCAGCCAGCAGATCGCGCTCGACCTCGATCATCCGGCGAATCATCGGCGGATCATGCGACACCGGATCATGATGGTGATGGCGAAGCACGGTCCCGTCGGCCAAGACGTGCTCGTGCTCGCCTTCGTCCACGTGCGGATGGTCCTTCGGATGATGCTGATTCGCCGACCCTGGTTCACCACAGCCACAAATCGCGCACATCGTTACCAAACCTCCAAACGGACCAGCCGCAGCTCATCGCCGCCAACGACCACTAGCTCGAACGCTCCACAGTGCGGACAGGGAGCTCCACGCTGCGTGACCGTGATCTTGGCTTCGCAGGACAGACAGTGCGCCTGGGCGACCGTGCGCTCGACCCGCAGGCTAGCGCCCGCTGCGATCGTGCCTTGACTCGCCGCCAAAAATGCCAACTCCAGCGACGAGGGCTCAACATGGGACAGCACCCCGAGGTGAAGAAACACCGTCTCGACCTTGACGCAGGCCGCCCTTGTGGCTTCTTCAGCGACGAGAGCGACCAGTCGCTCAGCCACCGCCAGCTCGTGCATTCGCTAGTGATGAGCCGTGGCCGGCGAGCCACCGATGATGCGCTCGACCTCGCGACGCATTTGCTCACGCAGCGACTCGGTCCGAGCTTCCAGGTTCAAACGCAGCACCGGCTCGGTATTGCTCGGCCGGACGTTACACCACCAGTCACCGAGACGAATCGTAATCCCATCGAGCCACGACACCTCGGCACCGGGAAAGGCCTTCTCCAGCCGAGCCAGACAGGACTCTTTGTCCGTGACGACAAAGTTCAATTCACCCGTCGCAAAATAACATGCCAACGGACGCAATACCTGACTCAGCGACTGGCCGCGTTTGCTCAACACGGCCAACACCCACAGCATCGCTAGCTCGGCGTTGTCGGTATAAAACGCGTCGCGAAAGTAAAAGTGACCCGACAGCTCGCCCGCGAAGATTGCGTGGGTTTCGCGCATGCTGCGTTTGATAAAGCTGTGTCCGACCCGGCTTTCGAGTGGCTTGCCTCCGTGACGAAGTATCTCGTCCCGCACCACCCACGACGAACGCAGATCATAGATCACCGTCGCGCCAGGCTCCTTCGCCAAGAACTCATCGGCGAGGAGCGCGGTAATTTGGTCGCTCGGCGCAAGCTCTCCACGCTCATCGACGAACATGGCCCGATCGCCATCCCCGTCGAAAGCAATACCGAGATCGGCCCCCACTTCGCGCACCTTGGCTTGCAGATCACGCATGTTGCGAGGGTCGAGCGGATTCGGCTCATGATTCGGGAAGCTGCCGTCGACCTCGAAAAACAGCGGCGTCACGTGGCTCGGTAGGTTGGCCAGTAGTCCGGGCAGTACCGCGCCCATCATGCCGTTGCCAGTATCGATGACCAACTTGAACGGTTTCGACGGTGGCACCAGCCCGAGCAAGAACTTGTGATATTCGGCGAGCAAGCCCTGCTCCGTCACACGACCGGGCGAGTCACTCGTCGCAAACGGGGTCTCGCTGCGCGCCAACCGCTCGATGTCGGCAATGCCGGTGTCGTAGCTTATCGGCGTTGCGCCTTTGCCGCACAGCTTGAAGCCGTTATAGCGCGCCGGGTTGTGGCTGGCGGTGATCATGATGCCGGCATCGGCCGCCAGGCTGGCGACCGCGTAATAGAGCGTCGGGGTTCCCACTTCGCCGATGTCGATCACGTCGCAGCCACCGGCCACGATGGCATCAATGAGCGCTTGTCGCAGGCTCGGGCCGCTTTGCCTCATGTCGCGACCGACCACGATCCGTTTGGCACCAAGAACTTGAACCGCAGCAGAGCCAATTCGAGAAGCTAACTTCTCATCAAGCTCGCTCGGATAGATGCCACGAATGTCGTACGCTTTGAAAATGCCAGCCATTGGGTTGTCCTTGAGGAAGCCACCAGCAGCGACGAAAACGGAACGGACGCGAGGCCGGTGGCAGACGGGATGTTGACAGCCGAGCGGAAGCTGTTTGGCGGTTACTTTGGCATCGCAGCCGGCGGAGTCTGCTTCTCTTTTTCCGCCTGACGCTTGATGCGCTCTTCGATGCGTTTCTGCTCGACGCTGGAGGCCGCCTTCCGTCCCACGAGCGCGTCGACGACGTTCTCGTTGGGATCGGTCGCCGAGTCACCCTGCGTCACGGTGTCAATCACGTGCGAGTTCGTGTGACGAACACGTGGCGGACTGTTGACAGCGCGCTCTTTTTCAATCTGCGGCCAAGTGGACTTCTGAATGATCGACAGACAGAAGTTGTTGTAGAACGTCGTCGCATCGTAACAGCGCAGGATGAAGTCGCCCTGCGGGGGCCACTCGTAGAAATCGAGTGCCATCTCGTCATCGGTCTGCTTCTTGGCGAAGCTCATCGAGGCCTTGCCGTAACGACCTTCCATGACACCGACGAAGGTATCAAAGTCCATGCCCTTGAACTTTTCGGCGTTGTAGACGATGTACTGCTTGTAGAGACGCTCTTTCCAGAAGAACAAGAAGCGCTTCTGGTCTTTTTCCCAGATCACCAGCATGGACTCGCCGTTGCGGTGGCCAAACTCGCGGTCGACGATCGAGACATCCCAGCCGGTCTTCTGACCGTTGAACTTGATATAG
This sequence comes from uncultured Myxococcales bacterium, assembly GCA_937859535.1. Taxonomy (GTDB): domain Bacteria; phylum Myxococcota_A; class Polyangia; order Palsa-1104; family JAEUJZ01; genus JAEUKA01. The sequence goes on along the minus strand of CALLYL010000744.1, from coordinate 6,729 downwards.
GAGTCGCGCATCTGGGCGATCGCGTCCTGACGCTCTTTGCGGACCCGATCCTGATCAGCCGCTTCTTTTTCAGCCTCGATCCTCGGCTGAAACTTGGCGTTAATGTCCTTCTCGATGAGGGTCATATTCTCTTCTGGAGTCGTGCCGAACTTGAACTTGCCGGCCAACTCTCCGATCGCACGGCCAGCCGCATCAGCGGTCACTTGCGAAGCTGCCGACTTCGTCGGGGGAGGCGGTGGCGGGGCCTTGGCACCGGCGGGAACACTCGCCGCGAAAAGCAGCAGCGCAGCGGAAGCAGAAAGGGCTCTCATCGTCGAATTTCTCCTGTCGATTCCAAGTACCACACCATGCCGAGCGATGCCATATGCAGCGCGGCATCGTCGGGCATCAGGCGCAAGCGGCCAATGAACGATAACACCGATCTACACAATGTGCGGGCCACCTGATGCAGGACCAACGACTTGGAAGTTGCATGGTCACTTGCGTTGGTCTGACGACCGACCTTTCCGAGTCGTTCATCGAAGTGTTAAAAACAATGACGTGACCGAGTGTACCCACTGCCGAAAACGGTATGAGAACGAAGTACGCTTCTGTCCGGTCGACGGATTCGCTGTAGTTCCTGTGACGGAAAACCGCGAGCCCTGGGTCGGACGGCTGCTCATGGGACAGTTTGCAATCCAGGCGGTCTGCGGGCAAGGTGCGACGGGAACCGTCTACCGAGCCTCGCAAGCGGGCATGGAGAGGCAAGTCGCGGTCAAGGTGCTGCGCGCCGATCTGCTGAAAGATCCCGACATCGTCAAGCGCTTCATCCGTGAGGCCCGCGCCGGTGCCAAGATCAGCCATCCGAACATCGCCACCGTCCACATGGTCGGCCAGACCGAGGAAGGCGCGCCGTTCATCGTGATGGAGTACATCGACGGTCGGTCGCTGTCGGCGCTACTAGACAAAGGGAGGCCGCTGCCGCTGGCCAAAATTGTGCAGCTCAGCAGCCAAATCGCCGCTGCACTGACCGAGGCCCACGCGCAAGGAATTGTCCACCGCGACCTGAAGCCCGAAAACATCCTCATCAGCGAGAGGCGCGGCCAGCCCGATGTGGTGAAGCTCGTCGACTTTGGAATCGCCAAAATTCTGGTTGCCTACGCACCCGGTGAAGATGCGATCTCGCGGATGGGGACGGTGTTCGGTACGCCGCACTACATCGCGCCCGAGCAAGCGTCGGGGCAAGCGGTCGATGGCCGCGCCGACCTGTATTCCCTGGGTTGCATCGTCTTTCAGATGGCGACAGGCCGAGTGCCGTTCGACGGACAAGCGGGGCTGCAAGTGCTGCTGTCGCAGGTTCGCGATCCAGTGATTGATCCGCGTGAGGTCAATCCGAAGATTTCCGACGATCTGGCCGAGCTGATCTTGAGCCTGCTCGAAAAAGACCCAGCGGCACGTCCACAAACGGCCAAAGAGGTACGGGCGGCGCTGCTCGCCTTGGCACCACCAGCGGGCGGATCGGACAAGGCAGCCCGTGCTTCGGAGGACCACGATCTCAACGAAGACGAGCCGGATGAAGGGGAGGATGGCGATCAGGACGGACCCTCTTTGGATGCCTGGGCCAGCGGTCCCCATGACGATGCCGTCCCCAAAGAGCGTCCACGTCCAAAGTCCGGCTCGGCACATCGTCCGGCAAGTGGCGCGGCGGGTCTGCCCAAGAGTGCTCGTCGGGCCGATCCGACGCCGCGTTCTGGGCCGAAATCAGGGCGACCCAGCAGCGCCCAGCGTCCGCGACCATCGGCACCTCTTGAGCCGGCTCCATCCCGTCGCCAGCGCGAGATCATCGATGACGATGTCGACAGCTTGGTTGAGCCTTTTTATAAACGTCACGCCAAGTCACTGCTTGGGGTGCTTGCGGCGATCACGGTGGGCCTATTGTTCGGAGTGCTCTATGCCCAGCTACGCACCGCCCCAACCGCGCAACCACTCCCGGTTCAGACTCCGCCCGCCGCGCCGGTCGCTACGCCACCTGTGTCACCAAACACTCGGCCCGGAACGAACGCTCGACCGAACACTCCGACCGTTCGGCCGATCGGACCTGTGAAGCCGGCTGCTGCCCCGACTCCTACGGTGCCGGTATCAGCGACTGCTCCAACCATCCCGGCGGCGACCGGCCCTGCGATAGGTGCCATCCCGGCCCCCACGCCCGCAGTTCCGCCCACGGTAGTCCCACCAGCAGCGGCAAATCCAGCGGCGCTTGCGCCGGTGGCGGTTCCCGCAAAACCGGTTGAAAAAGCGCCGGAAAAGGCTCCGGAAAAAACTCCGGAAAAGGCGGTCGAGACTCCGACCGAAAAATCGCCGGAAAAGGCTCCGGAAAAGGCGGTCGAGACTCCGACCGAAAAATCGCCGGAAACCGCCGAAAAGGCCCAGAAACCGGAAAAAACAACGGAAAAATCCTCGGAGAAGCCGGCCGAAAAGCCGGCTGAAAAACCGAAGGACAAGCCCAAAGAGAATGCCCCCGAGGACTCCGCAGCAGAGAGCACTTCCGACCCGTATGGCGGGCTGAAGTAGGGCGAACCAAACGCTCGACTCACGATACCGATTGGCTCCTCAAGTGAGGGCCAGCACCGGATCAGCAATCCCAGGCTCCGCTGGTGATTCTGCTGTCCTGCGTCCCCTGCGGCGCGATATGATTTTGGCCATGAGTGTCTTTCAGCGCCCAGCTTCCGACTACATGAGTTCTCCGGTTTGTACCGTCTCTGCCGACGATACGGTGGAAGACGCGAACAAAATCATGAGCGAAAAAAGGATCTCTTGCCTGGCGGTGCTGGGACGAGATGGATCACCAGCAGGAGTGGTGTCACGCTCTGATCTGCTGCGCATTGCTCGCGTGATGGTCTATGCGACAGGAAGCCCGATGGCTCTTCAGCTCCCATCGATGTGTGTGGGTGATCTGATGACGCCGAAGTTCTTTGCGGTATCGCCCCGCCACAGCCTGATCGATGCCGCCCAAGAGATGGTCGACAAGCGCATTCATCGCGTCTTTGTCGTCGACAAGTCGACTCTGTTGGGCGTCGTGAGCACCAAGGATCTGATGCGGGCGATCATCGAGGCGAAGGTGCCAACGCCGATCTCAGAGCTTATGACGGTACCGGTGATGACGGTGGAATCGAGTGCGCCGCTTTCTGAGGCGGTCACGATGCTAAGCAGAGCCCGGATCGGTGGCGTGGTCGTGATGGAAAATGGGGTTCCTGTAGGCATCTTTACGCAAGAAGAGGCACTGGCTGCACGCGACCGTCCGGGGCAGTCTCCCACCGATGAAGCGATGAGCCAGGCGATGCTCTGTCTGCCGGTCACCACGCCGATCTTCCGCGCTGCTGGCTTTACCGTTTCGACACGTGCACGACGTGTGCTGGCGATTGATCATCACCACCTAAAGGGAGTCCTGACCGGACTCGACTTTGCACGCTGTGTACTGCCGCCACCGCCCGCCGCCAAGGTTGCCCAGTCGTCGTAATTCACTCCTGCAGAAACTCTCACAGGATCCCGATACAGAGTCCCAACCGTTTCGACCGGAGGGTCGCCCATGACAGAGACCGAAGTCACCCTGAGATCACGCATGCTCGGCGGTTTATGGGGATCCGTAGTCGGCGATGCACTGGGGGTGCCGGTTGAGTTTTCGACCCGCGAGGAGCGCGACCGGGATCCGGTACGGGAAGTACGTGGCTACGGAACGTACAATCAGCCGCCGGGAACCTGGTCCGATGATAGCTCGCTGATGCTCTGTACGCTGCTCAGTTTGTCTGAGCATGTACTGGATCTGCGCGACATCGGACAGCGCTTTGTTCGCTACCTAACAGAGGCCTACGCGACTCCGTATGGATCGGTGTTCGATGTCGGAATGGCGACGGCCAACGCGATCGACAGACTCCGCAGCGGCTGCCCTCCTGAACAGGCCGGGGGCACCACCGATCGTGACAATGGCAACGGATCGCTGATGCGAATTCTGCCGATCGGCCTGCGCTTTTATGAAGAGACCCCGGAACGACTGATCGAGATCGCACACATGGTTTCACGAATCACGCACGGACATCCACGTTCACAGCTTGCCTGTGGATATGCTTGTCTGCTCATCTCTCGACTGCTCATGGGGGACTCTGCTGCCGTCGCCTACGAAAAGACCAACGCGCAGATCCATCGGCTGTATTCCGCGCCGCAGTGGCAAGACGAACGTACGCAGTATGGTCGACTCCTGTCGGGTCGGATTGCCGGCGAACCACGATCCGCGATTCAGTCGAGTGGTTACGTCCTGCACACGCTGGAAGCAAGCGTGTATCTGCTGCTGCGAAGTCCTTCCTATTCGCAAGCGGTGCTCGATGCAATCAACATGGGAGGAGATACCGATACCACGGCGTGCGTGGTCGGAGGACTATCAGGAATCCTTCACGGATTGAAAGCGATTCCTGAGGGCTGGTTGCAGCCGATTGCGCGACGGACCGAGCTGAGTGGTTGGTTTGAAACGTTCGTATCTAGAACTACGCAGCGCGACTCCTAAAGTACCTTCATCAGGAGCTGCACCAGCATTCCAAGCAGTGTCACCTGACCGATCGCAAAGCAGAGGGTTCGCCAGGGCTGCTTCTGCGCCAGATAGGTGATGGTATGCAGCGTCCGAGCCGCAAAATAGACGCCAAAGTACGCCCAACCACCCATCGCGGGAGCACCGGTCAGCGTGAACAGCAGCGCGATGATGAGGAAGGCTGGAATGTTTTCTAGATCATTGAGATGGGCACGCTTGGCACGGAGTACCGCAGGAGCATCCTGAGGCTCCACGTGAGAGCCGGGATTGACGCCGGTGTCCTCAGGATTCACAACCACCTTGGACTTGCGGCGAGCATTGGCGGTTGCGAACGCCACCCCAGCCATCTTTAGTACCAAGAAGACCGAAAATAGCACCAGGGGCTTTGCACAAGGAAGCTCAAGGAATGCGGTCATGAGAACTCCTTTTTAGAACGACAGGCGTGCGCCCAAGCGAAGGAAGAGAGGTGCCTGATAGCCAGTCGGTTGACCGTAGTTGGCGTTGGCCACAATCGGTCTCCCATCGATGTCTTTTAGGTGCGTCAGGTCGGAAATCTTGCCGTTCACAATCGGGGCCACGTTCGAGTAGGTGAAGTCATCATCGACGTTGGTCACTTCGCGCTGATTGAACAAGTTGATCACATCAGCGTAGACCGATAGAGCGACTCGTTGGCTGAGCGGATGATCGAAACCAACGTGCAGATCGAACTGACTCACCGTGGGTGTACGTCCTCCCGAGCCACGCGGTAGGATGAAGATCTGGCTGTCCCCGTAGATGAAGTGAGTCCCAAGTACGTTGATCGGTCTGCCCGAGTATGCAGAGAACGACAAACCGACGGTGAGATTGCCTTTTCGAATCGGCTGCTGATAGGTTCCGATGATCTTGACGTTGTGCGGCCGATCGTTAGGAAGTGGACCCGTACGGTTCTTCATCAGGTCTTGCAGATCGTATTGCGAAGAGAAGTTCGGCAGGTTCTCGTCGACGACACCATCGTAGGTTCCGGGGTAATTCCCGATCATGCGGGCATAGGTGTAGTTGGCGAGGATGCTCAGCCGATTCGACAGACGCTTCTGCGCGGTGATGACGAGTCCCTGATACTCCCTTCGTGGCTTGGGATACTGCGTGCTGATCGATCGATAGGCGTCGAGTCGAGCCTGCGCCCGCGCCAGGTTTTCTTGTCCCACAAGCGACGTATCAGAACGTAGTCTGTCTACGTCCGTTTGCAGCCCGGCAAGCCGCGCCGGATCGGGAGTCACACCAGGATTGGCGATGATGTAGTTATATCCCCCGTCGATCGACATATCTTCCACGATATTGCCAAGTCCGCGATACAGGTAGCTCGCGGACAGGACGAGATCCCAGCCGACGTCATAGCTGATGCCAGCGACGAGCTCATCCATGTACATGCCCTTGAGTCCGGGCATGACGTTGCCGTATCGTCCGCCGTTCTGATTCCCAAGGCTCAGATCGTTTAGGTTGCACGTTCCCGCGCCCGCCTCTTTCGGAATCGGAACCATCCGCCCCCCCTGTTGCAGAGCCGCAGTAGCGCAGTCGGTGGACTCTGCTCCGGTGAAGACTCCTTCGCCCGCGAACTGACGATCGTTGATGGTGAGCGGAATGGACTGATAGAAGCGTCCGTAGTTTACAAACAGCTTCCCGAGTCCCTTCTGCGTGAAGTCCCAGACTGCCCCCGCTCGCGGTGCCCAGTTGTCGTAGATTCCGATCTGCTTGCTACCGTCCGCGCCGTGGATCTCTTGCGCCTCCCAGCGGAGTCCGGCGTTTATGACAAGTCCCGGAATCGGTCCCACGTTCCAGGAGTCGCGCAGATACAGCACGAAGTTGTTGGTGAACGTAGTGGACTCGAAGTTGTTAAGGAGGATGGTCTCACCGTTAGGTCCAACGGTAGAGTACTGCGCAAAATTTCGGAGACTCTGGCCATCCGCGCTGGTGCGATACATGACGTTGGCGGCCAGCCCGTCATTGGGATCTCCGTTTGGTCCCGTGTAGGCACGAAAGTTCTTGTTGCGAAGGTGTTCAAAGTCAAACCCGAGCTTGATGGCGTGTGTCCCGAGCGCCTCCAGAAAATAGGTCGCTGCAAGCAGAAGTTGGTGCCGCTGCAAGTCGGTTCGGTTGTACTGACCAAATCCATTTCGGCGATAGGTAGTGACCGGACA
>CALLYL010000743.1 GCA_937859535.1 uncultured Myxococcales bacterium | reverse complement strand
TTTTATCCTTGGCAAGTTCTGACGGCGTGGTACGCCCACCTGCCATCAGCCAACCGTCCACCAATTCAGCCTCGGGAGGACGCCATGCCGCTTGACCCTAGAGTGCTGGAGGAGATCCGCTCGATTGATCTGCTGGCGATAGTGGACATACCGATTGTGCTGGCTCTGCTGACGCTGAGCGGCCTTGTGATTCGGACTACCGTCCAGCTCGGTGCGCTGCGAACAAAGCAGCGAGCACATGAGATCGAATCTGGTAACAAGCTCGCCACACTGGAACAGGTCACGGGATTCGACGCGCTGACCGGGCTTCGAGGTCAGCGGTGGTTCGAGACGGCGCTGGCAACTGCGCTGCGAGGAAGGGGTCCAGTATCGATTATCTACGTCGACTTGGATGGCATCAAGGAACTCAACCGTACCAAGGGTCATCAGTTTGTGGACGGAGTCATCCGCAGTGCCGCGATGGCGATTCGCGCGTCGTTGCGTCGGACTTCCGATAGGGAAATGGTCTGCCGCCGTGGCAATGCGGCGGACGAGTTTATGGTCATTCTCCAGGGGGCCAATCAGAAGACCGCCATCAGACAGGCGGAGCAAGTCCTGAGCGCGCTGCACTCCATTGGCGTGAACGCCTCGATCGGCGTCGCCGTGCGTGATGCTAATCGGCGCATGAGTGCTGCCGACCTGGAGCGAGCCGCCGAGTTGGAAATGGATCGGGCGAAGGAGTCCGGGCGGAATTGCGTGCGCCCTGTCATTCCCAAAGAGGACAAGACTGCGCCGAAACGGAGAGGCTTGCGAAGTACCCGCTATCGTCTCAACCCTCGTTCGCGGGCTGTCTCAAGTGTTCCCTCTGTCTCTTCCGATGCAATTCCCAAAGAGATTGCCGCAGACGCCACCGAGCGCGTCGAACTCACCACGCGCGCAGCCTGAGAGCGGGTTTACCATGTCACAAACCTCCGTTCCCGTTCTTGCTCATGACATCACGGTAGGCGACCTTGTCCAGTGCCGAGACGCGAGTGCTAGTTTCGGTCGACTGACCCAAGGGGCGGTCTATCCCGTTGCGGCGACTTTCGACGGTAGTCCTTGCGTGATTGCGAGTGGAGCGGTCCACTCGCTCGACCGATTCGATCTGGTCTGAGTCCCGAGGCAGTCCTTGTACTGGCCGACCGGCAAGGTCTGCCTCGTGTGGTGCGCGGTCGCCGCCATGGAGCTTCCTATGCCTTCATCATCCTCTGCCCTAGCCGCAGCTTTGTCCGACGCTTCCCAACTGGACTCCCAAGCGGACTCTGTTCCGACTCCAGAACCGCCTGATCCACGTCGAGCGCGGGCACTCCTAATCGCCTGCGTCACCATGGCGTTAGAACGCTTCGGCTTCTACACGCTCGTCTCTCTGTTCGTACTATTCCTAGTGGATCATCGGCTGCCCGAGTTGGCGATAGAGGCAGCCTAAATGCCGCATCTCGACGACTGCACTTGCCTTGATTGCGTTAACCGTCTGCGGCACGACCTCGATCGCGCTCAGCAGCAGGTGCTCGAGTTGCAGATGGAAATGGATCGGGTGTGCGAGAAACTGCACTCACTCGCCGACCGTCTCAGCCAGGTTGCGAAGCGATGAGGCCCGAGGCGGCGCGGTGCCTGACGTGTGGATCGAAGTCAGTGATCCCGCGCCAAGCACAAGGTAGAACGCGAGTATTTCGCGTGTTTCCGTCTCTGGCTGTGCCGGATGACTTCATGATCCCAACCTGTGGACGCTGCCGCGCCGAGTACCCAGACAAGGCCACAAACGCGGCGCTAGATCGTGTGCTCAGTGGGGTCTACCGGCGCGAGCTGCGCCGACAGGCAGCCAAAGCGATCAATCACTTGGCGCTGCACATGCGTCAGCGTCCGCTCGAGCTGCTGCTTGGGCTGGCTCAAGGCTACCTCTCCCGACTCGCCGCCGGGAAGGGGAACCCGAGCGCGCAGCTCGTTTTGCTGCTTCGCAGCCTGGCCGATTCAGCGCCCGAAAGCCTCGAAGCAGTCCGCCGCTATTGGGCGATGAGCCCGTACGAGGAAGAAATCGACATGGTCACAAAGAAACGTCTCGGCTTTGCCGCAATGAACAAAGAGAAGCATCAAGAGATCGCCCGCCGTGGAGGGAGAGCGGCACAGGAGCAGGGACTTGCCCGCACGTTTAGCCCTTCCGAAGCCAGCGAAGCGGGCAAGAAGGGTGGCAGCGTCACGTCTGCCAACCGGGGACACATGGCGGCGATCGGCCAGAAAGGAGCATCGAGCCGACGAACCAAGGTACAGATCGCCCGGTTTACCGAAGCGCCGCGCAGTCGAGAAGATACGATCGCCTCTGAGTTGGCCGCTCGAGCCATTCCGAACATCCAGACAAGGAATAGAACGGAACTAGCGGCGCTGCTGGGGTTGTCTCGCGTAACACTGCAAGAGCTGACCAAAGGTGAGCTAGTGCCCGCTCGGCCCTTGCTCGCACTCCTGCACTTACTCAGCGCCCGCCCAGAGCTGGTCGCCGCGCTCGAGGCGTTCTGGAGCGACTACAGAGCGGCGATCCAAGTGCCGCAGACCGCCCCGGATTTGCCAATGGTGAGCGATGGCTAAGGCCAAGCCCCCGTCAGCGATCCATGTGGTGATCTTGATTTCACATCGTCGCGGCTCGATCGGCTACGACATCACCACTGAGGCCACCATGGACGACCACGGAAAACGCCTCACCCTGCCCAGCGCGCCAGACTGCACCTATGCCGTCAATCCCTTCCCCGCACTCGGGATCGCGGTGACAGTGTGGCCCCCTACCGACCGACCCGCTTAACTGACGAACAGTAGCTTCACCTTCTGCGGATACCCACTGCCCGCCCCGCTTGGTCGAGCCGTTGCCCGATGTCCCGCAGGCTGTGCCCTTGCTCCTTAAGGTGCAGTGCCAGCCCGCGCGGCGCCGATCGGCGAGGCTGCCGACCGTCCCTGCGCAGAGAGTGCCAGACCCCATCGATCGCGCTTGTCAGCACGCCCCCCCTGCGCGAAAGTCAGAAGCCAATGCAGATTGCAAGGGTGAGAATCCAAAAGTTTAAGGGCATCGACGACCTAGATCTGTCATTTGAAGATGATGGCGTCATTCGACCGCTCACTGTGCTGATCGGTGACAACGGCTCGGGTAAGACTACGGTGCTGCAAGCTGTCGCCCTGGTCCTGTCGCTAGCCACCAAGCAAACCTCGGAACCAGCACTGCTTGACTGGCCCGGCTTTAAGTCGGAGCGGACGGGGGATGCTCGAATTGCGGTGGAAGTCGTGATGGACGAGGACGAGCGGCAGCATCTCCATGGATCGTTCGCTCACGCACAACCAACCAGCCCAGCGCTCAGCTTGGCGACTACGGACCTTGGTGCGCAAGGCCGGGTTCAGATCGTTTATGAAGGCGGTAGGCTTCGATCACAGATTCCTCGTGCAGATGCTTTGGGGTCTGTGATCTGGTTTGATCAGAACCGCAGCCTATCGACCATGCGCATCGATCGGATGCGTGACTGTCTTGTGTCGTGGTGGGCGATCCATACGTCTCCTCACAGGACGGAAGAGACGGACTACCTGGGCCAGCTAGAGCGACGCTTTGCTGAGCTATTTCCCGGCACGCGCTTTCGGGGAGTTGAGCCCAAGCTGGGTCACACCACGTCGAGTACCCAGGACTCGCACTTCCTCCTGGAGCGGGAGGGACGGGTCTATGATATCGCCGAGATGTCGGGGGGGGAACAAGCAGTCTTTCCGCTGCTATTCGAGTTTGTTCGCGTGGGCATCGCGCGTTCCATTGTGTTGATCGATGCGCTGGAACTGCACCTGCACCCTCCCCAGCAACAAACGCTGCTAACGACCTTGAGTCGTATCGGCTGCCAGTTCATCGTGACCACGCACTCGCCCTATTTGGAGCAGATCACGCCGGATGAAGACAAGATCCGCCTGCCGGGAGGGCGTCGATGCCTGTAGCAATTCACGTTTTCGAGTGCATCGAACCCGCCATCCGTCTCGCTTTCCCAACCTCGATCGAGTCGGCCTTAGCGTAGTGCTTTGCTGTGATCGCAAAGCTCGAGTGCCCGAGCGAACGCGCAACATCGATCGAGGTAGCTCCAGCTTCGAGTGCCAGCGATGAATGCAGACCGCGAAGGGAATGCGGACAGACTCGTCCGATCTTGGCCTCGTCGCAGTAGGCATGTAGCCGCTTATACATCCAGTTTGGCTTCGGCTTCGTCTCTCGGTTGGCCGCGAAAATCCGCTCGGTCAGAGGTCGCTTCGCACAGTGTTTAGCGAGTAGCTTGGCCACGGGCGCGTATAATTCGAGACGACGCCTAGCGTTCTGGTTCTTGGTGCCGTTGACAAAAATCTGGACTCCATCGACTGCACCAACGGTCAGCCCGAGCACTTCCGATGGACGTAGCCCGAGATAGAGCTGCACCAGAATCGCCAGCGCACCTTCCTCGCCTTCCTTGGCCTTCTCGAATAGCATCCGTTCCAACGTCTTCGCCTCGAGCGGCCCGAGCTGCTGTTTGCCTGCGTTCGCCTTACCAATAGGCTTGACTCTCGCAAAAGCATCCGTTTCGACGAGCCCCTGTTCGAGCAGCCAGCGCCAAAATTCCTTGACCGTCTTCAGGTAGCCGTGATGCGTCGCGGGCTTGAGTGGACCGAACTTGCCCTCTGCCTTTGTGACGGCCAGGTACAGCGCGGAAGCCCGCGCAGGGTCAATTTCGACGACTGGCACGTCGGGAATCCACAGAGTCACCCGCTTGCCCGTGTTGTGTGCGAAGGTGTCCGGGTTTCGCCACGCCCCCCGCTTTTCATCGAGCCACTTCCCAAGCGCTTCGTACACCGTTGGCACCGGCTTCGTCTCCGTCTGACGCCGCAGTTGCACCGCCAGCATGTCCGCAGACGAGCGCTTTTCGGCGCACACGCTCTTGCGCTTGCCCGTGCTTGGGTCGTAGATCACAATCCGCCACTTGGTTCTCCCCGCAGATGGCGGGTATGGACCATAGACGTATACGATGTTGTGTTCGCATTCTTTTACGAGGTCTGCAATACGTTTCTTCTGCTGCTTGTTTGCAAATTCCGTCCGACGAGCGTTCACGTAACTCCTGCCTCTCTGATTCTCCTCCTTTTCCACCAACCTCCGACGGCGGGGAAAAACCGGCGGCTACTTCTCGACGGAGCGTTGATCCACCGCGACTTGAAGCCCGATCAAGCGCTGACAGATTTCTCAGACGGAGATCGCTCTTGCCAACGCAGTTTGCGGAGGGATTGGCGGAGAGGCATAAGCGGGCTCCGATACTGATCACGTCCTTCAATGTAAGCAGTTAGGAACACAGAATCGTCGGGCTTAGCAGCACCGCAAGAAGCCGCAGGAACCGCCGACGCATGGTTAGGTGGGAGCGAGACTTCTTGTGACGATAACTAGTTATGGTTTCAGAAAGCGATGCTCTCGATGCCAGGCGAAAGCATCTGCATCCGGCCAGTACGATGGGTTGTCTGGTTTCAGGATCAGTCGGTCTGTCAGGCTGATGATCTGTGCCGGCAGATTGGGCTGGAACCGTAGCTGCTCGGAGCCTTTCAGAAAGTAGGCGCTCGTGACGGTGACGAGTCCCTCATCGAAGGTCCAGTGGCAGAGCTTGCACAGCGCAAGTCCGTTTTGCGGGTCGTCGTTGTGCGTCACTTTCCATGGGATGATGTGGGCTGCGTCCACGACCACGCGGCCGTCGGGGGTGATCAGGCGAATGCCGCAGAATGCACAGCGACGCTCGTAGGCCCAGACCACGGCACGACGGAATCCCTGCTTGCGGGCCGCACGTGGGAGAGTGGGTCCATGCGACGTGTCGTGGGCGAGGAGCTGACGGCAGTAGGTCCGCGCCTGCGTGTTGATCTCGCTCTGCTCACGGACAAGCGGGCGCAGCGCCTCGACAAAGTAGGTATCAATCAACACTTGTGACAGGACCGCTCGTCCTTCGGCAGTGCAGAGCACGTCGTACAGATCAGCATCGAGAGTCGCGCCTTGAACCATGCCGACGAGCTGAGACGCATATTTCATCTGCTTCGTTGCCGAGAGCGTGTCCGCTTTGCCTTCGACGGCGCGCAGGTGCCAAAACCCATCGCCTTGTAAATGGAAGAAAGGCAGCACATAGCTCGCGGCTGCGCTGGGCGGCATGACGCGCTTCCAATAGATCAAGAAGTCCTGCGCCAATTCTGGCGTGGGCTGGATGAAGTTCTGGGTCAGCTCGCCATCTGCGAAGCGGTCGATGACCGCCAGCAGCAACAGCGGTTTATGGGGCGCTCGGAAGTAGGTCTGGTCGGTCCAGCGCTGGCTGTTCTTGTCGGTGCGTAGCTTGCCGAACAGACGAACATATTTTTCAAGTGCGGGGGACATCGCCGAGAAATTCGGGGCGAGTGTACGGCTGATGTCTCGGCAGCGGCAAGAACCACAACGGACGGTACTGCTAAGACTGTTGCGGATGCGGTCCTCGCTCGCTGAAGTGGAGCAGGCGTTTGGGGACCGGTCGATCAGGAAAGGATACCCGGCCCCCAGCCGTTCGTTCTGTTGGTGTACGGATTCGGATGAAGATTCCGCCGACGTCGAATTACGTCCAGAAGCAGGTCACGGCAAACAGCGTCATGTCGTGCCAGCCCGTGGCCTAGGGCACGGTTGCACCAGGACAGCGTTTCGTTGGAGACTGGCAGGAAGGAGCAGCCATGTCCGACCCAGAGAAAACGATGACCTACCTGGAAGAGCAGATTCCGGCCCTGTCCTGTTCGGCGGTCACCGTCGCATACTGGCAGACACTGGCATCTGGAGAGAGCGTGCTGGAGACCGACAGTGGCGCGATCTACGAGGTCTTTCCGGATGGTTCGCGGCGTCTGGTCAAACAGATCGCGGCACCTACTCCCGTTGAAACAGGGCGAAAGATTCGATTTCGATGACCGCAGCCGTCCCGCGCCTGCGCATGTTTGCCGGCCCGAACGGATCAGGCAAGAGCACCATCAAGTCGGTCCTGCGGCCCGAGCTATTGGGTGTCTATATAAATCCTGATGAGATCGAGCGGGACATCCGCCGCTTCGGTTTCCTAGACTTGGCTGTCTACGGAGTCGAAACGACGAGAGAAGAAATACTATCGTTTTTTTCGGCGTCCACATTGCTAGCCAGAGCAGACCTTCTCGATGAAGCCCAGGCGCTGAGTTTCACCGATCAGAAGCTGAGCTTTTTTGCGGTACTCGTGAATGCCTACTTCGCAGCGGTCGCGGCGGACTTTCTGCGGCAGAAGTTGCTTGCGCAGAAAGTGACCTTTACTTTCGAGACAGTGATGTCCTCTAGAGACAAGGTTGACTTGTTGTGCAAGGCGCAGCAACTCGGTTACCGCACATACCTGTACTATGTCGCGACGGAGGATCCGATTATCAACATCTCGCGAGTGAAGGCGCGGGTGCGACGCGGTGGGCATTCGGTTCCAGAAGACAAGATTGTCAGCCGATACAGCGCGTCGCTAGACCTGTTGCTAGATGCCATTCGGTGCTCCAATCGCGCCTACCTGTTCGACAACTCAAACCATCAGCAGATCTTTGTCGCTGAGATCACGGATGGGAGATTGCTCGAAATGAAGACGGCGGCGATGCCAGGTTGGTTCAAGTGGGCAGTCTGGGACAAGATTGCACCCTCCGCATCGACGCCCACTCCCCCGCCAGGCTCTCCGGCCAGCATTTGAGTTACTGACGCACGACCCCGCGGGCCATTGCCAGATTGAGCAGCTTCTGAAGGGTCGCGGGCGAGAGCTGGGCGAGAAGGTCTTCGGCCTGTGCCTCGCCAGGGTCGGCGGAGCGCATAGGCTCGGGCCGTGAATCTAGCTCCAACAGATCCACCACCCGCTGCGTCTTCGCCCCACTCACCGCTTCCGGCTGCGCGTAGTGCTTCGCCGTCATCTCAAACGATCCATGCCCCAAGCTCGACGCCACCACGTCGGACAGCGCACCAGACTCAATGCTCAGCGTGGCCCATAGACCGCGCAGGCTGTGGGTGCAGACGCGGGGGACGTTGGCGCGTTCGCAGATGCGGCCGACGGCGGCCCACAGGACGCGGTGGTGGCGGGGGCCCCCGTTGCGGTTGGGGCCGAGGATGGGATCTTCGGGGAGCTTGCCCTCGCAGAGTTTCGAGAGTCGGGACTGGAGCACCTTGGGGACTTTGAGGTGGCGACGGGCGTTGCGGGTCTTGCCTCCGTCGATCCACAGGACCTTGCCGCCGCAGTCGACGTCGCGGACGCGGCGCTTGAGGACTTCGCTGGCGCGCATGCCCATGAGCAGGGCGACGACGGCGGCCAGTGCCAATACATCGCCACCCTCATCGAACATCTGGAGGGCGGTGGCGACGAAGCGGTTGGCCTCATCGATGCGGAGCTGGGGCTTTCCGGCATTGGGACGACCGACGGGACGCACGGCCTTGAATGCGTTGGCTTGCAGATAGCCCTTCTTTTCTGCCCAGCCGAAGAAGCGCTTGGCCAGGTTCAGGTAGAAGCGATGCGACGCGGCTTCGAGCGGCTTGCCGGTCTTGGGGGAGATGACGGTAGTTGCGGTGCGGTAGATTTCTTCGGCGCGCTTGGGGGTGATGTCGCGGATGTCCTCGTCGAGGTGGCGGGCGAGGAAGAATTGCAGGCGGCCGAGTTCGTGGGCGGCAGTCTCCGGTTTGCACGAACCTTGGCTCTGCTTGTCCTCGGCGAACTCGACGATCAGGTCGCTGATTACATACGTGGCGGGCGAGAGCAGCTCGCGCTCGGCATCGTCCTTGGCGGCCAGGGCTTCGGCCCGCGTCGGGAAGTACAGGTTTTTCTCGGTGCCGTTGCCGATGACGCGGATGCGAAAGCGCGTGCCGCCTCGTTCCTCGTAAGGGCCACAGACACGCGGGGGGGATTTGGGTCTCGCCATGAGCTGCTCTATTCCTGGGAGGCTCTCTGGGATGCTGATCAGAGAAACCGGGATTGTGATCTTATCACGCGGCGCTTCCGTCTGAAAAGCGCCGAATCATGCGGGGTTAGCCCACCGATCGGCTGTCCGTTGCGGCATCGAGAAGGCGCAGCCGTGAGAGCAGAACCGCCGCAGCGGCCAGCGACAGCAGGGCGAGCAGTGCGAAGTACTGGTGATGCGGCCAGCTCCCCCACAGCAACCCGAGAAGGCCCGCGATGACGTTCCCGACGGCCGCCGCCGCAAACCACAAGCCGATGGCCTGTCCGGCTCGATTGGGCGGCGCAAGCTGCGTCACTAACGACATGCTCAGCGGGGCGAGGAATACCTCTGCCACCGACAGAAGGATGTAGCAGCCGGTGAGCCACGCGGGACCGACGCGCGCAGATTCATCGCCGGACAGGCCCGCAGCAGCCAGCAGCGCGAACCCCCCTGCGGTCGCGACATAGCCCCAGACCATCTTGATGGACGTGGACGGTTCTCGGTTGCGACGACGCAGCCAAGCGGAGCCCCACACAAGCAGCGGTAGCAGTGCGATGACCAGCAGCCCATGCAACGCCGCGAAATCCGTGGGGCCCACCGCGAACCGCCGTCCGAAGATGGTGACGCTGCGCGTAGTATTCGTGTCGGCAAACAAGGCAAGAGAACCGCCAGCCTGTAGCACCGTCAGCCAGAACACGATGGCAAGCGCAGAGAGGAGCCACACCGCGCGCCACCTCTCCGCGTTACGCGATGCGGAAACGTCCGAGACGAGCGGATGGGGCGCATTCGCTCGCGACTGCGGAAGGAAGCTGGCGGTCAGCGCCAGCCAGACGGTCCCGATGAGCAGCGCGACAGTCGCCATGGCAAATAGGCGATCCCAGCGTTGCGCCACGACGACTCGCTCGGCGCACAGGGAACCGGCGATGCCTGCGATGTTGATGGCCAGGTACAGCAGAAGGAAACCGCGTTCCCGGTGCGCGTGGTTGGCAGGGAACAGCGCGTCGAGCAGCGTGGCCATACTTGGACGGAACAGACCGTGACCACTGACGAGCAGACCCAACGCAGGCCACAGGAGCGCCGCTCGGTCGATGGCCAACGAGGCATATCCCAGCATCAGCAGCACCGAACCGATCAGCAGTCCGCTTCGGGGACCGAGCCTGCGATCCGTCAGCATTCCGCCGGGCAGTCCGCTGGCGTAGGACAGCGCAGTGAACAGGCCGATGATGAGCAGCGCCGTTGGTTCCGTGAATCCGTGGCGATGGTGGAGGTAGAGCACGAACAGCGGCAGAATCGCCGTGAAGGCGAAGCGCTCGCAGCCCTGCACTGCACAGAGCAGGGTCAAGGCAGACGGGGGGCGTAAACGCATGGACAGTCCTCCGGACACGCGCTGAACGACAGGTTTGTCGCAGCGCCGAGAGTGGGCATGCCTCTGGCATCTAGGCATCGCCGATATGGCCTGCCATTTCTGGGAGCCAGCCGCAGCCTGTGGCATAGTGGCCGCCGCTCTTCGGCGACCTAACGAAGTGCTACAGATCTAGCAATTTGCTATATGTCGAGCAAGATAATAATAACGCCCGGTCAATGCCGGGGTGCCCGTGCGGTCCTTGAGTGGTCTCAAGAGCAGCTTGCGACCGAGGCCGGCGTGAACCGTATGACCATCGCCGACTTCGAGCAGGGCAAACGCTCGCCGCTGCGCAACAACCTGGTGATGATCCGGCAAGCCTTCGAGCAGCAGGGCATCACCTTCATCGACGAAAACGGTGGACCACCGGGACTGCGGGAGCCTCGCAGCGAAGTGAAGCCTTCGCCCAAAGCCGAGTCGCCCTCGGAGGCCGCGGCTGACGACGCAGCTAAGACAAAGTCACCGAGCGCAGCGACTCGTCGGCGCGCTCGCTAGCGGATCGCCGCCGATCGCCGCAGGGATCGCTCGCCCCACTGCTCTGTTGCAAAGCTACC
>CALLYL010000742.1 GCA_937859535.1 uncultured Myxococcales bacterium | reverse complement strand
CAAGCCGGAGCCGAGGCCTCGGCGTGGGCAGGCAAGTCCGGCTCTTCGTGCCGTGATACCAGAAGTACCATCCACCGCCAAATCGGTGGCCGCGTCGCAGTCGGGGCCCAGCTCCGAGGTCGTCGTGGTTCCGGATGCGGCAATGGGCGATCCACTGCTGCTACCGCTGCTCGGTCTATCCGGTGTCGGCCCGGTGACCGCCCAGCGCTTGGCGGACAAAGGACTGCAGCGAGTCATTGACGCCTTGTACTTTTTGCCGAAGCGGTACGACGATCTGCGCCAAGTGGTGCCGGTCGGGCAGCTTCAGCCGGGCGTTCTGCAAGCAACGGTGGTCCTGGTCGAACGCACTCGCGTGGTGTGGGCGCGCAAGCGGTTCCTTGAGGCGACTTTTCGGGGTGAAGACGGCTGCGAGCTACTGGCCCGCTGGTTCTACTTCCATGGGGGCTATCAGAAGCGTTTGTTGCCGGGGAAGCGGTTTCTGCTGACGGCGACGCCAAGCAAATATCGCGACACCTTGCAGGTCACGCACCCCGAGCTGACCGACTTGCCACCTCGCGGAGAGCAAGACGACGGCGCACTTCCCGATGGCAACGGTCACATCCGGATTCGCTATCCCGATGTGGAGGGCGTACCGGGGCGGCTGATCGAACGGCTGTGCCAGGGTCTGTGCAGCCAGTACGCAGAGCATGTTCCTGACGGGGTTCCGGCGCAGGTGCTGGGACGGTTGAGCTTGCCGGTGCTTTCGCAAGCGCTGCGTGATCTGCACCTGTTGCCGACCGCCGCGACGCCCGAGCTACTCACTCGACTGAACGAAGGGTTGGCGCCAGCGCAGCGTCGGCTGATCTTCGAGGAGCTGTTTTTTCTTCAGCTTGGTCTGTTGCGACGGCGTCGAGCGATAGCTGCGGATGACGCCACCGTCTGTCCTACCGATGAAGAATCCCTGCGTAGCCTGCGCGGTGTGCTGCCGTTTCAGCCGACCGGAGCGCAGGAGCGGGCGATCTCCGAGATTCGGGCCGATTTGATGCAGCCTCATCCGATGCAGCGGCTGCTCCATGGTGATGTGGGATCGGGCAAGACGCTGGTGGCGTATGCGGCTTGTGAGTTGGTGATGGCGACTGGGCACCAGGCCGCAGTGATGGCTCCCACGGAGATTCTGGCTGAGCAGCACTTCAAGACACTGCGAGTGTGGGCCCAAGCCACCGGGCGGAAACTGGCACTGCTCACCGCCACGACCCCCAAGACGGCGAGGAAGACCACGGTTGCGCAGCTACAAGCGGGCCGTTTTGCCGAAGTGCTGCGGATCGCCGAGGCGACCGGGCAGCCCCTGGATCGTGAGTCGATCCTGGCCATGTTACGGGCAGGATTCCTCGATATGGTGGTCGGCACGCATGCCTTGATCGCAGATGCGGTTGAGTTTAAGGACTTGGCGCTGGTGGTGATTGATGAGCAGCATCGCTTCGGGGTGAGCCAGCGAGCCGCACTGCGACGCAAGGGCCGGCAGCCGCACATCCTGGTGATGACGGCTACCCCGATTCCTCGGACGTTGGCGCTGACGCTGTACGGGGATCTGGATGTGAGCCAGCTCGATGAGCTACCGCCGGGGAGAACGCCGCCCGTGACCAAGGTGCTGCCAGGACGCAGTGGGGAGGCGCGGGCGCTCGCGTCGGTCCGCAAAGCGGTTGCAGACGGACGGCAGGCGTACTGGGTCTGTCCCCTTGTCGAAGAGAGCGACAAGCTAGAGCTATCGAGTGCGACGGCACGTCACGCGGCCTTGATGACCGCACTGCCTGAGCTGCGGGTTGGCCTCGTCCATGGGCGGCTTGGCAGCGATGAGCGGGACGATGTCATGGACCGATTCCGGCGTCGGGAACTCGATGTCCTGGTGGCGACGACCGTGATTGAGGTCGGAGTGGACGTGCCGAACGCCTCACTGATGGTGATCGAGAGTGCCGAGCGATTTGGGCTGGCCCAGCTTCACCAGTTGCGAGGGCGAGTGGGACGAGGCAGCGCTGCCAGCGTGTGTCTACTACTGCACGGCAGTGCGCTGTCAGAGGAATCGGGGGCGGTGCTTCCGATGGCGGTTCCCGCTGAATCTGAAATGGAGGAGAGCGCTTCGAAGCCTCGCAAGCGGCGCGGCAAAGCGAGCGAGCCAGAACCAACGCCACCGGGGATACCAACAGCCGCCCATCGGCTAGAGGTTGTGGCGGCGACGAGCGACGGCTTCCGGCTGGCCGAGGCCGATTTGCGCATCCGAGGTCCAGGCGAAGTGCTCGGTACCCGCCAATCGGGACTACCACCGCTGCGGTTCGCCGACCTGTTACGAGACATTGACCTGCTCACGATTGCTCGTCGTGAAGCCTCGGCCTTGCTGGCTCGCGATCCGGACCTGAGTCGGCCCGAACACGCCGTGACCAGCCGCGTGCTATCTGAGCGCTGGGCCCATTGTGACCTAACGCTAGAATAACACCGCAGCGGGTGCGGCGTGTGGGGCCGATATGGGCACCCTGCGCTTACGTCCGTACCGACTGATCGTCGTCGTCGTACCGATAAGCGGACTGCGCTTCGAGTCGCTGTTCCGCCGGAATCTGTAGCGGCAACCTCGGCGCATCGAACCACATGCCTTCTAGGTCGTAGAACTCACGCAGCGGATGCTCGAACACATGGACCACGAGGTCGCCGAAGTCGAGCAATGCCCACCGACCCTCGCGCAGGCCCTCTGCACCGAGCAGGCGGGCACCGCGTTCCTTCATCACTTCGACGATGCCATCGGCAATGGCGCGAACCGTCCGATCGGCTTGACCCGAGGTGATGAGCAGGTAGTCGGTGTAACTTCCGGATTGGGTGAGATCGAGTAGGACTGGCTCGATGCCCTTCTTGTCGAGGGCGGCCTGAGCGGCGGCGAGCGCATCCTGTCGGTATTTGTCGTTTGGGGCAGTGGTGGTCTTGCGTGTTGGCAAGTCGTTCTTCCTCTAGTTCGGTTTTTGACTGACGGTGATGACGGCTGGCCCTGACCATTTGCGATCAAAGTGCTCCGTCAATTTCTTAGCGTAGTTCTGAAGTCGCAGATCGGAAAGGAGCTTATGCGCACTTTGCGTCAGCGCGTGAAGCTCGGGCAAGCTCAGAGCGGTGCCGCCTTGACTTGCCACCCGCGCCCAGACGTAGCCAGGCAGCGCCAACGCGACTTGTCCAATAGCCATTGCCAGGCCGGAGATCGCATCGCTGAGCAGCTCTTGCTCGGTGGAGCGGCAGGACTCCAGTAAGGTCTTTCGAACTGTTCGGGCCTGATCTTCCGAAAGGCTCTGACCCATGTGATAGGTCGACAGATAGTGGTCAAACAGGGTTCCGAGTTCAAAGGCTCGAAAGCCTGCTTCGGCAGCGTTTAGCACCTGGAGACCGGTAAACAGACGACGTAGCTGTTTCTGCCGGCGCAGCAGCGTTCCCAGCTTGCTCAGCGATGACAAGATACCGAGTCGTTGGACGGCGGGCGCTTCTTCGAGCAGAACCGACGACACACCTGCGTCCAGCTCGACCCGGTGTTCGCGTGCCAAGTGTTCGACGAGTCCCCGGCGGGAAAGATCCACCAGCAGCTCGGAGACGCCTGGCAGCGGTAGTACGTTGGCAACCGCGACCAAGACACTGCGCACCATCACCAGTCGCTTGTTCTCGCCAACATGAGTGGTGCTGTCATTTGAGTCCATCGATGGGTTTCTCCTTGTGCCTGCAAGCCTAGCGGAACGTTGAGATCAGGCCACCGAGGAGCTCTTGCCGGTCCAGCCAGGGACGAGGCCGGGTCGGCGGTTCGGAGTACTCGGTCGGTACGGCGATCTTCACCGCATCACTTCCCAAGGCTACCATCTGCATTGCATGAGTTGCCTCCACCTGTACTCGTTCATCGGGAACCCCCGGGCGTGGGGCGACAAAGCGGACGGTTAGCTCGACCGCGATGGGGACGCCTTGCTCGCGATCGACGGTGGCTGAACCCTGAATTGCTTCGACGTTGACAGCGCCTCGCCACGCCGAGCCTTGGGCATGCAGAGGCACCGATGCGGTTTCGGCCATCCCGAGCGTCACCTGCCAGGTTGCCCGGCCTTTGCTGTCACCGCTTTGTGGCGTTCCCAGCTTCAGTCGATGTCCAACTGCTTCCAGCAGCGCCGCGCCGGTGTCAAAGGCCATCGAACGCAGCCGTTCGACCTGACTGCCCTCTGTCCGATAGCGGATAAACGGCTGGTAGCGCATCTTGGTAAAGACGTGTTGGCCATCGGAAATGGCTTCGATGCCAGTCCCGTGGTCGTTTTCGCTGCCTAGGTGCAGTCGTCCGCTGCCATCGACCTCTACGAATCGAGACTCCTTGAGCGAAACCGGGGCGACTTCGTAGGCGTCTTCACCAGCAAATGGCTGAGCTGGACTGCCCAGACGGAAGCCTGGCTGCACCGGCTGCACCTGAGCGGAGCGAGGCGACGGAATCGGGGTGATGGTCCAGTGCGTTTGCGATTCAATGCGATGCGCGCCGAGTCGAGCGGCCACTTCACCGTGCGACAGCGACAGCACCTTGAGGAGCCGGTCGCCACGTACGAGGTCGTTTTGGGCGCTGATCGAGACGGGGGATGATGGGGCAGCCGGTGCAGGTGCTTTGTGACACCCAACCTGGCACGCCAGATGGGCGATGCAGAGCAACCTAGAAACCGACAGCGACATGTACTGCGCGCTTAGCGCCATTTCTCGCCGCTGTCAACCGCTACTTGACCTTCTTGCCGTTGGGCTTCTTCTTCGGATCTTCTTTGTTGATGACGTTGCAGCCAGCGATCGAGAAGCTGGCACGGGCGATGACGCAGCTTACCTTTGCTGGTGCCCCGGCGCAGCCCTTCCATGTGCTTTGAAAGCCGTCGCAGACGAAGGTACCGGAGAGGGTGGCTCCGCTTGTGCCGTACTGGAGGCCACCGTCCGAGTTTACCT
>CALLYL010000741.1 GCA_937859535.1 uncultured Myxococcales bacterium | reverse complement strand
TCGTAGACCGCAGCACACAAGCGCTCGCTGGCAAAGCTATCAAGCGACGGCGTCGGAACCCCGCTGCTCAGCGGCCCGGTCGACGGGTCATCGAGCAGGAAGTCATCGTCAACGCCCGCAAGCAGCCGCGAGCCCGGAAAGATCGACGCCGTGTGTCCGTCAGAGCCCATCCCCAGTAGCGCCAGGTCCAGCCTTGGCTCTTCAGAGGTCAGCACCTCGCGCAAGATCTGGTCGTAGCGCTGCGCCGCATCCTCGACCGACAGGTCGGTCGGCACCGGATGAATCTGCGATGGCGGCACCCGCACCAGACGAAGCAGTGCGTCGCTCGCCATCTTGTAGTTACAGTCCGGGTGATCGTGCGAGACCATCCGCTCGTCGGAAAAGCAGACATGGACCCGCGTCCAGTCGATGGTGTCAACGTTGGCCAGAAGCTGGTACAGCCGCCTCGGAGTGTTGCCACCCGCCAGCGCAATCACAAACCGGCCACGTGCCAAGATGGCACGGCGGGCCGCATCGACGATCCTCCGTACACCTTCCCTGGCCAGCGCCTCACCATCTTCACCGATCCAAATCTCGGGCGCTCGTCCACTCACCATCGCACCTCATGCTGCTTCTGCTCTTGAAACCTCGCGTCGCCCATTAGTAAGGCCGCGCCGAGCCGCAGCGCTTCATACATCAATGGATCGCGCCCGCCAACCCCTAATGCGGCGACCAGCAGCTCGGCGTCCGGTCGGCACCGCATCGGCTGGGTTCGCGGTGGCTGGAACGGGCTGCTTAATTCAATGCCGCTACCATCCGCGCTGACCGCCGCGCTGAGCTGCGCACCGCCTTGCAGCAGCGTGACCTGGACAATTCCGGTGGCGCTCCGCTCCGCAGACGCCTTCACGAGCTGAAGCTGAACCGGATGATGAACCGGGCTGCCCGCGCCTGGTAAAAGCTGCGCCGTGCCATCGTCCGCAAGCGTCCCCGTCAAGACGAGTCGCAGCCGACCCAGCAGCCACCCCGCCATCAGCAGCGCCGCCGCTTCGCCACCTTCCGAATAACCGACCGACAGCGCTTGCAGATTGCTAAGTCCTGCTCGGGATTCGGGCGCGTCGTACAGCGTGGACAACAGAAGCCGCCACGGCCACAGCCGCAGCCAGCCAAGGTCCATCAGCTCGACCGCACTGCTCGCCGAGCCGTACAACTCATCGAGAACCAGCGCGACCTTGCCCAAGTCGGGCAGAGCGCGCAGTCGACCACTGTCAAACACAAAGCGGTCGGCATCCCCGCACAGCGGTCGCAGCCATTCGGCATCGAGCGCCGGATTGGGGATCAGCATGGCCGTCGGCACGTCTGGCAGCAGCAGCGAACGCAAAAGTCCTGGCAAGCGCCGACTCTGGAGCTGCGGCGTCTCGATGGTGATCTCTTCGGCCACGATCTCGCGACGACCGCTCTGGCTCTCCCGAAAGTTGGCTTCCACCGAGGCATGCAGCGGAATGCCGTCGTCGCCGATGATGCTCGAATCACCCAGCTCCTCGGTCTCGTGCAGGACGATGATTCGACTCGGCACGCTCTCGGCCACCACGTCGAGTACCTGTTTCACCGCCAGCAGCTCGCCTTCGCCGTGCGTGTGAACGATCAGGTTCCACTGACAGGCCCGGGTCACCGCAAAGCCGGCCCCTTGCGCCGAAGCGCGCTCGCTGGCCCTTCGCCACAGTGAAACCAGCTCTTGTTCAATGCGATCCGGGGCGACGCTGACCGATGCACCTTGTGTAAAAGCAGCCACCGCATCAAGAGGAACTGCCCAGCCCTCGCGGCGTTCTCCGCTGCGGAAGTCCCCGCTCTGGCTCATGGTCGCCGCCACACCCGTCCGTCACGGGCCAGCATGTTGACAGAGGCGTCCGGCCCCCAGGTTCCCGGCTCATACGACGGCAGCGCGGCCTGACTGTGCGCATCGCGCTCGGCCCAGCCCCGCAAGATGCGGTCGCAGTACCGCCACGACGCCATCACCTCATCGCCGCGAGCAAACAGCGTCCCATCGCCAATCATGCAGTCGAGCAGCAGCCGCTCGTAGGCTTCCGGCGGCTCGGTGCCAAAGCTTGTGCCATAGCGAAAGTCCATCGTCACCGGACGCGGCTCGATGGTTGGCCCCGGTACCTTGGACAGAAACTTAAGCGTAATGCCCTCGTCCGGCTGGATGCGCAGCGTCAGCACGTTCGGTTCCGCCGACAGCTTACCCATCGGCCCCGAAAACAGCGCGTGCGGGAGCTGCTTGAAGGTAATCGCAATCTCGCTCACCCGCCGCGCCATCCGCTTGCCCGCCCGGATGTAGAACGGCACGCCGCCCCAGCGAAAGTTGTCGATAAACAGCTTGAGCGCCACATACGTCTCGGTCCGCGAGCTGGGCGAAACGCCTGTTTCCCCCAGATACCCCGGCACCGGCTGGCCTTGATGAAAGCCCGCCGCGTACTGACCGCGCACCGCGAAGCGTTCGACGTCTTGCAGCGGCAGCTCGCGCAGCGCCCGCAGCACCTTGACCTTCTCGTCATGGACCGAGGAGGCCTCAAACGCCACTGGCGGCTCCATCGCCATCAGCGTCATGAACTGGAAGATGTGGTTCTGCACCATGTCCCGCAGCGTGCCGGCCTGGTCGTAGTAGTTGCCGCGACCCTCGATGCCGATCGACTCCGCCACCGTGAGCTGCACATGGTCGACGTACTTTCCGTTCCACAGCGGCTCGAAGATGCTGTTGGCAAAACGGAACATCAGGATGTTCTGGACCGTCTCTTTGCCCAGGTAGTGGTCGATTCGGTAGATCTGGTCTTCGCGCAGCACTTCCAAACAGACGCGGTTTAGGTGCTCCGCAGAGGCCAGGTCGCGCCCGAACGGCTTTTCGATGATCACCCGGGTAAACGGCCGCTCGCTCGGGGAGATCAGCCGCGCCTTCCCCAGTTGTCGCAGAATCGTCTCGAAGGACTCCGGGGGCGTCGAGATATAGAAGACGCGGTTGCCGCGAGTGCCACGCGCCAGATCGATCTCATCCAGGTGCACCCGCAGCCGCTCATACGCTGCCGGATCATCGAAGTCTCCGCTGACGTAGCTGATGGCACCGCCAAACGATTCCCACAGCGCGTCATCGACCGGACGACGGCGGGCAAACTGGCCCACTGCCTCTCGCATGTCCGCAGCAAAGGCAAGCGGTCGACGCGCCATGCCGACAATGGCAAAGCCTGAAGGCAAAAGCCGCTCGCGGGCCAGCGAATAGAGCGCCGGAACCA
>CALLYL010000740.1 GCA_937859535.1 uncultured Myxococcales bacterium | reverse complement strand
CTGAAAGGTTCGGGTGGTCTCAGGCCGCACCAGCATCGCTCGCTGCGAACCCAGTCCAAACCCCAGGCCCAGCGTCTCGGCGGCGCGGGCCAGATCCCGGTTGATGTCCTGCGCTTCGTCGGTGCCGCCAGTCATTGCGCTGATCACAATCGGCGCTTTGAGCACCTTGCCGAGCAGCGGCGTCGATAGGTCCAGCTCATCGTAGTGACGCTCGGGAATCGCCTGATGAACAAGCTGCACTTGATCAAGCAGCGTCCCTTTGTTGCGAAACTCGACGTCGCCCGAGGCGCACAGAGCGATGTGTTCAGATTTGCGCTGGCTGATCAGCGGCTGCTGCGCCCGCTCGGGGTCGCTTGGACTTGGGGGCTGGCTCATGGGAGATACCTCGCTTACGACTCGGCAGGAAACTTTGGGGTTCTGGGTGTGCCACAGATTGGCCCAGGCTGCAACGGGCCGTGCGCATCCGCTGCGCCACATCCCCGTCGTGCGCTATCGCACCAGCCCCGGCCGCAGCCGATAGCGATCATGATCGGAACCCGATTCGTCGCTGTACCGATCCACGCGGGCCGTCGATACCAGGGCTAGCAGGTGTGCTTCCAAAGACTCTCTGGCCAACGGATACAGCACCGCAGGGGTGTCATCGTAGGCCAAGGGCAACAGCGCTGTCAGCGTCTCGGCCCCAGTGGCCAAAGCTCGGAGCACTTTTTCCTCGCGCAGCAGCCGGTGTGACAGGTAGCGGGCCACCAAATGCTCGCCCTCTTCGACGGCAATTCCGTGCGCCGGCCAGATCCGCTGGTGCCCGAGGGCAAGCAACCGCCGCAGCGAGGCCAAATACAGCGCCATATCGCCATCGTCTTGAGGCGAGACAATGATCGTTCCCTGCGACGCGACCATGTCACCCGCGATCACCCCCCCGCCCGCTTGGTCGAGCAAGCAAACGTGGCCCGGCGCATGACCGGGGGTATGCAACACCTGAAATCCAGAAGGACCAAACGGCAGCACGTCCCCCTCGCAGATCTGCTCGTCCACCCGCAGCTCGGGACGCTCCGCCAGCCGCCGCGCCGTCGCCTCGTGCGCCCACACTGGCACGGCAAACTCGCGGGCCAAGTCCATTGCGCCACTGACGTGATCGAAATGGTGGTGGGTTAGCACAATCGCCCGCAGTGGATGGCCCGCCAGCCGTAGCGAGCGCAGCGTGTCCACAAGGTCGGTCTGCGCATCCGGCCATGGCGTCCCCGGGTCGACCACGATCAGCTCGGCCTCGCCCAGCACATACGCATTGGTGTGGGTTGCAGGCGGCAGGGTCGGACTACGCAGCGGAACCCGGCGAATCCACGGCGCTTGAGGAACAACCTGTGGACGATCGGGCCGGGCGGTGACTGGCTCATGCATGGGAAGTCCCTTCAGTGGAGGCAAACGAGTGCAAGTTCGCGACGTTACAACAAAGCATATGGAGCCACGCCAGGCCAATCGTAAGATGGGTTGTCGGGGGTAGCAGTCGTTCGATGGTAAATGTCACGGCGCGCAAAATCCGTGAACAAGGTCGTGACGCCAGAGACAAGGCGAGCACCGGACCAGGCCGCGTCTATCATGGCTTGCTGGTTAGCTACCCCACCGTCGGAAGAGGCATGGTTATCTTCCGAGATCCAAACGGCCACCGCATGGTCACCACGCCGGTGCGCCGCATTCTCACCGACCCGGACAGCGACTCGGTGTACGTCGAAACGGAAAACAGCGTCTATCGCCTGACCTTTCACGCCGCCGTCCCGCTCGCCGCTGCCTGCTGACTCCGCCGCCGTTAGTCGTGCTCCCAAGGCTGGAGTTCGTCGTCGGGTGCGGCCAGCTCTGCGGGAGGTTCCCGACGAGCCCGTGCAAAACGAGCCTGGTTGGCGCTCAGCGATTGACGAAGCTGCTCCGAGTCCTTGATCAACGGAGAGGCGAGGGCTTGCGCCGACAACCGCAGCGCTTCCTTCGGCTCGCCGCGTAGATGACAAACCTCGGCCAGGGTATCTAGGTAGTATGGACTCTTGCTGTCGAGTGACAGCAGATAGCGCGCAGCACGATCGGCCTCTGAAAAGGCCTGGGCGCGCAAGAGCCGATAGATCATTTGGTTGATCCGCTCCGCCGATGCCGGCTGTAGCAAGCCGTCGAGATAGCGTGCGAGCACAGCTTGGGTCGCCGAGTCGGGAGTCCCCAGCCTAAGCAGCGCACGCATCGCTTCGTCGGACTGCGGACCACTCGGATACAGGGTCAGGTGCTCGATGAGCTGTTGCCGAGGCAGTAGCAGTCGCAGCCGGAGTCGCCGCAGCTCCCAGTCCGCCCGGGCTGCAACCTCTGCCGAGGAGCCCTTGGCCAAACGCGCTTTGTCGAGCCACTCGGCAGCCTCATTCAGCTCGCCCCGCTTGCGCAGCCGCAACGCCCACAGCAGCATTGCCTCACCGTCGCTCGGATGATTGCGAATTCGCGAAAGGAGTCGCTCTCGCGGTTCGAAATCGATCGCCATCAACCGTAGCCAGCGAACGAACTCCACCTCGGTCTGTGCGCCTTGCAGCACGCTCGCAACTTCACCATCCGTACGTAGCGCAACGAACGTCGGATAGCCCTCGACCTGGAGCAGCTTCACCGCGTCACGCCCCACGTCGGTTTCGGCATCGAAACGCACAAACTGCACCTTCGCCAGAGCCACCCGCACCGACTCCTTCGGCAGCACGTCTCGCTCGAACTGTTTACAGGGACTACACCAATCGGCGGAGAACTCGACCACCAAGGTCTGCTGCGCCTCGCTGGCCCGCTTCCGTGCGGCGGCGAGTGGCTCCCGGCTTGGAGGTGGGGGGGTGGCGACAGAGGAAGCGACCGGCCGTGGGTTCGCTGGACCGGCAGCACCAGCCGTTGCTGCGCCGATTGCGACAACCAGTGCGCCCCAAACGGCGAGCTGGTTCTGTCGACGACTACCGATTTTCATAGCCAAAGAGTGTATCATCGCCGCCCCTGTCGCCCTATCGACAATGAGCAAGCGGATGCACAAACCCCAGACAGACCCGCGACCCCATGCACCATCGCGGCTCGCAGCATCCAGACTGGTGAGAACGGTTGCTGGTTCGATTCGAAAGGCTGGCCTTGGCGAAGGTGCGCGTCTTGTGGTCGGCTGCTCAGGTGGACCCGACTCGACGGCGCTGATGGTGGCGTTGAGTCTGCTAGGTGAGCGATTGGGATACACGGTCCAGGTGGTTTGTGTCGATCACGGCCTTCGACCGGAGGCGGCAGAGGAGGCCCGACTCGTCCAGCAAGTGGCGCTGCGGCTCGGGCTGTCGGCACGCCGAATGACCGTCCATGTTCCCAAACAGGCCTCGCTGCAGGCGGCTGCACGGACGGCCCGCTACCAAGCACTGACCAAGGCCGCCCGTGACTTCGGCAGCCAGGCAGTGCTCGTCGCTCATACGCTCAACGATCAGGCAGAGACGGTCCTACAACGATTGCTCGGTGGGGCTGGACCGCGTGGTCTGTCGGGAATGACCGCGGTGCGTGCGCTTGAGCACTCCGCTATCACGCCATCGGTGCTGCTGCTCCGACCGCTCCTTGCGGTCGAGCGAAGCCTGATCCTCACGTTTCTCACCGACGCGCAAGACTGGATCGCGCCGCTGCCCTTCATCGATCAAAGCAACCACGACCTGCGCTTTACCAGAGCGGTCATTCGCCACAAACTGCTGCCGCAGCTCCAAGCGGTGCAACCGTCGGTCATTCCCCACTTGGGACGACTGGCGGAACAGCTCCGCGAGGATGCCGACTATCTGGAAGGGCTGGCGACTGAGCATCTGCCACAAGTGGTCGATCTCAGCGCACCCAGTTTGCCCGAGCAGCTCGCAGCGTTATCGGTGACTCGACTACGGAAACTCACGAGGGCACTTTCGACCCGGCTGCTAATCAGGTTGGCACCGACACCGCTCGCCAGCGTCCACCTGGCGGCACTTCACGGACTCTGCGAGCACAGTCGCGGCACTCAGTCGATTGATCTGCCCGGTGGAATCATTGCGGAGCGGCGGTACGACACGCTCTACCTGCGGCGGCGCTCCCCGGAACGCTACGCCGTGGAGCAGACAACGATTCCGGGGTGCGGCAGTTACTCGCACGGACGCCATCGCATCCGGTTTCGTTACCTGCACGAGGACGACGCTCCGATCCAAGAAAGCTCACCGTCTGCGGTGTTTATGCTGCCCGCACCTGGATTTCCGCTCTGGCTGCGTTCACCTAGAGCGGGCGATCGCTTACGGCTCGCGGGTGGACACCGCAAAGTCAGCGACATCTTGGTGGATGCAAAGCTGCCGCGCTCCGAGCGATCGATGCTGCTGCTGCTTGGCCATGAACAGGAACCGCTGTGGCTGGTGGGCTTTCGCGTAGCCGTGCCGACTCCACCACGGCGCGATCTATGCTACGTCAAGATTGTCGCCGAATGGGTCACCGAGCTGAGCGAAGAAAAAAACCAATCTCCGTCCCCCACGGCTGGTCCGTAAGGTCAACCCGCCTTGCCGGAGTCTGCACCGTGCAATAAGCTACACGTTCGCTTGTTCTCGTCGGAGTACAGAAGCTACGATTCCCCCTGGCTAGCTGAAACAGCACGACTTAAGTAAGCTAGCGGCTCTCAAACGCCGAGGTTCCTATTGCGGCAGTCACACAAGACCCTTTTAGTCTGGCTCATGATGGGCTTGGCCTCCGTGGCCGCCTATCAGCTCATTTCGTCGGCTCGTCTGAGTGAGGACAAAAAGCCGAGCTTCTCCGACTTTATGCAAGAGGTCGAGAAGAACCCAGCTCACATCAAGACCGTCAAAATCGACGGCCAAGAGTTTTTCATCACCTACAACGAAGCGCCGCCAAACGATCGTGCGCGCATCGTCGGCCCGTCGGAGTTGGCTCACGCGCAGGTGCTCGGAGCACTTGATAAAGCCAAGATCCGCTACGAAATCGAGAAGCCCTACGAAAGCGGCGTACTTACGCTGATTCTCTCGACTGTGCTTCCGATGGTGTTGGTGGTGCTGCTGTTCTTCCTGATGATGCGACAGCTTCAGGCTGGTGGCGGCAAGGCAATGAGCTTCGGCAAAGCCAAGGCCCGTCTGCTGACCGA
Organism: uncultured Myxococcales bacterium; assembly: GCA_937859535.1. GTDB lineage: Bacteria > Myxococcota_A > Polyangia > Palsa-1104 > JAEUJZ01 > JAEUKA01. Next base: position 1,526 of record CALLYL010000740.1, on the reverse strand, counting down.
AAACCAGAACAAGGTTACGTTCGCGGATGTCGCAGGCGTCGAGGAAGCCAAGGACGAGGTCGAAGAGATCATCGCCTTCCTCAAAGACCCCAAGAAGTTCACGCGTCTCGGTGGTCGGATCCCCAAGGGAGTGCTCATGATGGGTCCGCCAGGAACCGGCAAGACACTGATCGCCCGCGCCATCGCCGGGGAAGCCGGGGTTCCGTTTTTCAGCATCTCTGGAAGTGACTTCGTCGAAATGTTCGTGGGTGTCGGTGCCAGCCGGGTTCGCGATCTCTTCGAGCAAGGCAAGCGTCACGCGCCTTGCATCATCTTCATCGATGAGATCGACGCCGTCGGTCGCCATCGCGGGGCTGGTCTCGGTGGTGGCCATGATGAGCGAGAGCAGACGCTCAACCAACTCCTCGTCGAGATGGACGGCTTCGAATCAAACGACGGCGTCATCATGATTGCCGCTACGAACCGTCCCGACGTTCTGGATCCGGCGCTGCTGAGACCCGGTCGCTTTGACCGACGCATTGTCGTCCCCCGCCCCGATGTCAAGGGTCGCGAAGGCATCTTGAAGGTTCACGCTCGCCGAGTGCCACTCGGACCGGACGTTGATATGGCGGTGGTTTCGCGTGGAACCCCCGGCTTTTCGGGTGCCGATCTGGAGTCGCTGGTGAACGAAGCGGCGCTGATGGCTGCGCGCAAGGGAAAAGAGATGGTCGAGATGCGCGACTTTGAAGAGGCCAAGGACAAAGTCCTGATGGGCCCAGAGCGCAAGTCGATGGTCATTTCTGAAAAGGAGCGCCACATCACCGCGATTCACGAAGCCGGACACACTTTGGTCGCGCACCTACTGCCAGGCACTGACCCGGTGCACCGCGTGACGATCATTCCGCGTGGTCCCGCTCTCGGTGTCACCCAGCAGTTGCCAACGGAAGATCGACTCAATGCCACCAACGAGTGGGCGGCTAGCAGAATTGCCGTCCTGATGGGCGGTCGCGTCGCTGAAGAGCTGGTCTTTTCCCACCTGACCACTGGAGCCGGAAGCGACCTCGAACACGCCACCGACTTGGCGCGCAAGATGGTCTGCAACTGGGGCATGAGCGAAAAACTCGGACCGCTCACCTTCGGACGCAAAGAGGAGCACGTATTCCTCGGACGCGAGATTGGCCAAGCGCAAAACTACTCCGAGGAGACCGCACGCGTCATCGATGACGAAGTGAAGCGCATCGTGATGGAGCAGTACAGCCGCGCCCGCGAGCTATTAACAACACACCTCGAGCAGCTCAAGCGGCTGGCCGATGCGCTGCTGACCCACGAAACGCTGAGCGGCGATGACGTCGACGTCGTGTTTAAGGGTGGAACCTTGCCCGATCGTCCCTCGCGACTGCCAAAGTCGACTCGGCCTGAAGCCACAGCGATGAAAGCGCCAGCTTCAGGGCTCTTGGGTCCGCCCGTACTCACTCCGGAGAAAGCATAGGTCCGCTCTCGATCATGAGTCGGCTTCGGGTCGGCCATGAATCGACAAGACCTAGGTC
>CALLYL010000739.1 GCA_937859535.1 uncultured Myxococcales bacterium | reverse complement strand
GGCCACTCTTCCAACCGCGAATGCGGACCAAAACAGCCAACCGTTTCGGAGCCTCTCGCATGGGCTTTCACCCTCCGAAAAAGAGGAATTCCTGCGCCAGACTTGGCCCACGTACCAAGGCGCTCACGGAATTGCAATACAGAGTTCTCAACCAGACGCTGACATCGATAAACAAGACTCAGCGTGCGCTCGCCACGTTCGAGACATCACGACTGAGATTGGGATCGGTGCGGAGTGCTACGACTGCTTGGTCGGGGGAGTAGGCGGGTGATTCGGGCTGGGTTGCGCGCTTCGCAGCACGGCGCGCTGCACGCTCGAGACGAGATCGACGCCCGTTGATGCGCGAATCTGCTCGTTGACCGAGACAACCTGGGCACCAAGCGAGGCATTGGGTCCGCTCATGCCACTGCCGAGGATCGTCAGCCGGTCGATCTTGATCGCCTTCATGGTGCCGGTCAGCTCGCCAAACACCGGCAGCAGCTTCTGCAGAAGCAGGGACTCGCGGGCATTGCGACCACCGGCCTGATACGCCTGCGACAAGCTCACCAGCGCTGCGGCTGCGGCTCGACCTTCGGCAGATACCGAGGCCGCGTTCGCCTTGGACTCGGCCTCTGCCTTCTGTTTGGCCGCTTGTGCGGACGAGATGACATCGGCTTCGAGTCGACGACGCACCTGCTCGGCCCGCGCTTCCCAGGAACGGAGCTGCGCTTGGGCTTCAATGAGCTGCGCCTTGACCTGACCGCGAACTTCGGCAATCACCGCCTCGCGCTTGGTCTGCGCTTCCACCAACCGACGCTGATTTTCCTTCTGGGCAATCTGGGTATCGGTCTCGATCTTCGAGATCTCGGCGTTCATCTGGTTGTGTGCCTTCTGAACCGCTGCCGAGGCCCACGCTTGTAGCTCGGCAATCCGAGCTTCCTTCTTGATGCGCGCCGAGCGAACCCGACCGACCGATGACAGATAACTCACGTCATCGCTGATGTTCTGAATTTGCAGGTTGTCGAGCACCAGCCCGAGTCGATGGAGATCCTTATCGGCCTCTTCGATGAGCTTCTGCTGGAAGATCATCTTTTGCTGGTTGATTTCCTCAGGGGTAAGCTCGGCGATGACGCCCCGGAGGTTCCCTTCCAGCGTGTCTTTCGCGACGCGCATGATGCCTTCACGAGAAGCGCCCAGGAACCGCTCAATCGCGTTGTGGAGCAAGGACTCCTCGCTAGGAAGCTTGACGTTGGCAACAGCGTGAACCTTGAGCGGAATGCCACCACGCGAAAAGGCATTGGTGACGGACAGCTCGATCGCCATGTTGGTAAGCTGCATGCGGTCGACGCTTTCGATGAGAGGAATCCGCATCGCCCGACCACCGCGCACCACGCGATAGCCGACCATGCGACCATCGGCAAGCCGCCGCGATCGACCGGAGAAGATCAGCACTTCCGATGGCGGGCAGACCGAGATGTTGTTGACCACGGTGAATAACAGGAATCCACCTGCCGCCAGCACCACCGCGAAGATGATGGTAATTGCGAGTGGGCTCATCGTGAGCCTCCTTCCATCGGCGTCAGCAGGTTCTTGATATCGACGCCAGTCAGACCCTTCAAGGTCGAGAGCACCTCGGTCACGATGGCCGGATACGCCGCCGCCACCTGGGCCAGCGCGTGGCCATCCCCCGAATCAACGATCTGGATCTCACGCACAGACAGATCCTTGACCTTGCTGGCCACCTGAGCGACCAGCGTATCGAGCTGCGACAGCACAAACAGCTCGCGTGCATTCGGACCGGCACCTTGCAGCGCCTCGGTCAGCACCCGCATCGCTTCTGCGGCAGCCAGACCTTGTTCCCGACGGGGTGACGCAGCACCTTCGGCCAGCAGAAACTGCGCCTTCTGATCGGCTTCGGCGGGGAGCACCACCTCGGCGTACAGCTTGCGTTCGTTGAGATCCTTGCGCACGGTCTGCAGCTCTTGCTCGGCTTCGGCACGGGCCTGCTCGGCGGCCGCTTGGGCCTCGCGCTCAACCGACTGCGCCTGACCTTCGAGCTGACCAACGATCTGACGGAGCATGTTGCGCTTCTGGGCAACACCGATTTCAGCGTCCTTCTGCGCCACCTCGGCTAGCTGCCGTGCCGCCGCTTCCTGCTGCGACGTTTCCTGGTTGGCCTGGTTTTCGGCGTTCTCCGCGTCGCGCACCGCTGCTGCAATCTGTGCTCGACCGAGGTTGACCAAGTAGCCAGCTTCGTCCTCGACTCGCTGGATCTTCAGCGTATCGAGCTGAAGTCCCATCTTGTTAAATATCTGGTTAGACACCTGCACCAGTTGGTTCGCAAACTCGATCCGGTCTTGGTTGACCTGCTCGGGCGTCAGTTGCGAAATGACATCACGCAGCGAACCTTCCAGCGTCTGTTTCGCCGTCTGCCAAATCGTCTCACGCGGCATGTTCAAAAACCGCTCGACCGCGTTGTAGACGAACCGCTGGTCCGAGGAAATCTTCACGTTGGCAATCGCATGGATGTCGAGCGGAATTCCTCCGGAAGACAGCGCCTTGGGCATCGACAGCTCGATCGGAATCAGTCGCAGATCCATCCGGTCGACCGTCTGTAGAAACGGCAGCCGAAAGTGCGTCCCGGCCAACACGACCGTAAACGTCGTTGGCTCGCCGTTGTTGGTGCGGTGCGACTTACCCGATACGACGAGCAGCTCGTTCGGACGACAGATGTACAAAAACTGCCGCAGCATCCACACCAGAACCAGCAGGCCGACGACAAACGCCGCCGCCAGCATGACCACGCCAGCCAGCCGAGCATCGTCGCTCAAGAGCTGAGGGGGCGGCTCATCGAGCCGGCAGCTCGCAAGCGCCGCCAGCGCCAAGGGGGTAACTGACATGTTCGCTATCCTCTTTCTTGGGTGGACTGGGCCTTCGCCCGAGCTCCACGGTTTGACTGTTTTTCCGAGGCGTCGTCGACGCGGATCACGCTGACCTCGGCCTCGCCATCGCGAATATCTAGGATTGTCACCGAAACGCCCTCGCCGAGCGCTCCGCCATCGTTGGCCTTGGCGACCAAGTCGATCGTTTGACCGCGAAACTCCAACCGGACCTTACCCATCCCGCCCACCGGGGCCGGAATCAGCACCGTCGCGCTAGAGCCCACCATCTGCTCTTCCACCATCGTGCCCGGAAGCGTCGTGACGCTCATCCGCCGCATCACCGCTCGGGCGGACATCGCCGTAAACAGTCCCACCGACAGCGCCGAGAGAGCCGCAACTGGTTCACCGACGTGCGCCACCGTACGAAGGAGAAGCCCAGTCAGACCACCGAACGCCAAAAGATACGTCCAGAGCTGGATCGACAAAAGCCACAGTAGCGCTGTCGGCACACCCGAGGCCGCCCCATCGCTGTCGTGATGATGCCCATCCCCATGTCCCCCCCCGTCATGACCGGCCGCCGATCCGTCGGCATGGCCAATGCCATGCGCATCGCCGTGTGCGCCACCGTAGGTGCCACCGTGTGCGTCACCGTGTGCGTCACCGTGCGCATCACCCTGCCCGTCACCATGTCCATCCCCTTGGTGTTCTTGAGAACCACCACCGAACAGCGACACCAGCACGAGCAGACATCCCGCCACTGCCGCAAACACATACAGATACAACACAGCAGGGATTGTCCGCCCGCGACGACCACCTGTCAACGCCACCCCGCTTCCCGTGCGTCGCAAACCGGGGTGTCAGTCACGGCAAAGACCGCACCGACCTACGCGCCGCCATCGCCTGATGTCGGCGATCACCCAGGTTGAGAAATGAGCCAACGGGCGCTGATCTCCCTATTGTCAGAAAACCCTTCTCGCTGGAGTATCGACGGTGGTGCCAACTTGAGCCCTTATCATGATAGCTGGCTTCCCATCTGGCTCCTGTTCGGACTCCTTTGTGGTTGCCAGCACAGCGCGGAGACCGCTCCAAAGCCGTCGCTGGACTTCTTCCAAAACGGGGCCCTGGTCCGAAGCGTACAACCGCAGAGCCTGCCCTCACTCCGCCGGATTGTGACCTTCGATCCGTATTACGGAAAGGAAAAGGCATTTCTGGCGGTGCCTCTCCGTGATCTACTCCTACAGGGGTTTGCAGGTCGAGAGCTGCGGAGTGAACAAATCGTGCTGCGCTGCCGCGATGGCTACATCGTACCAACCACCGGACAGCGACTCCTAGAAGAGGGGGCCTTTGTCGCGGTGGGAGAAGCCGACGCTGCGGTGTGGGAATCCATTGGCCCGCAGCATGTCGACCCTCGTCCCTTCTATCTGTTCTGGACGGGGAGTCACCAGCAGAACATCGAGAACTATCCTAGACCATGGCAGATTACCGGAATCGAGCTGGCACGCTTCGAAACGCTGTTTCCGCATGTCATTCCCAACGGAGTTCCTGCGGATGCGCAAGCGCTACGCGGGCTGACACTGTTTCGTGCGCAGTGCATCCGCTGTCATGCGATAAACCGAGAAGGAGGTCGCATCGGCCCCGACCTGAACGTGCCGCAGAGCATCATCGAGTACCGACCCGTTCAGCAGATTCGCGACTACATCGTAAACCCGCAGCGCTTCCGCTACAGCAGCATGCCGCCGCATCCCCACCTTACCGCCGCCGATCTGGATGCACTCGTGGCGTACTTTGTCGCAATGAAAGACCACAAGTACGATCCAGCCCCCGGAAAGTAACGACCGCCGCGAAAAAGCCGGGCTGACCCCTACTCGAGTCCCATTGCAATCTGAACGGCGTCGCCCAGCTCTTTTTTTAGATACACCTTCAAGCGACCCAGAAGTCGGGCTTCGAGCTGGCGGGCTCGCTCGCGACTGATCCCAAAGCGCTCGCCGACATCTTGCAAGGTCAGCGGGGTATCTGCCATCAGCCGCTCCTGAAACAGCAGCTTTTCGCGCCCGGTGAGCGTCTTCTCGAACTCCTCAAGTTTCTGACGGAGCTGCGCCCGGAACTCCTCGCTCTCCGCAGTGACGTCTGGCCGGGTCGAGCCCGGAGATTCGAGCAGATCGACTTGCCGTCGCCCACCCTCATCATCACGACCGACCGGCGCATCGAGCGAAGTCTCGCTCTGCCCGAGCCGCATCGACATATCCGAGACTTCTTGCTCGGGCACCGATAGTCGCTCAGCCAGCAGCTTGTGCGTGGGCGCGAAGCCATCGGCCTCCAGCTTTTCGCGCTCTTTGCTCAAGTTGAAAAACAGCTTTCGCTGCGCCTGGGTCGTACCGATCTTCACCAGCCGCCAGTTGTTCAAGATGAACTTGAGCATATAGGCGCGAATCCACCACGCCGCGTACGACGACAGCTTCACCCCACGGTGCGGATCGTACTTTTCGACCGCTTGCAGCAGCCCGAGGTTGCCCTCTTGCACCAGGTCGAGCAGGTTGCGATAAGCGCGACGATACTCGTGAGCGATCTTGACGACCAGCCGCAGGTTGGCGGTGATCAGTCGGCGGGCCAGCCGTGGATCACGGTTCCGCGAATACTCGACCGCAAGCTTGTGCTCTTCCTCGCGATTGAGGAGCGGATAGCGCCGGATCTCATGCATGTAGACCGTCAGCGGATCGCTCTTGACCAGCGAGCTGCCCCGTCGTCCATCTGGGACCAGCTCGGGGACCAGCGCATCAGCGGCCAACACAATGTCCTCTTCCGGCATGGCTTCGACGGCGGCCCCCACCAACGTTTCGAGGTCCGCGTCGTCATCGCCCGGCTCAGGCGCATCTGTGGCAGCTCCATCGACCAGCTCCGGTTCAACAACGTCTGCGGACTCAGCGTCCTTGCGCGAAGTCGAACTGGCTGGGGACACGACAACTCGTCTGGGCTTGGCGGAAGACTTGGGTTCTTGGGCCATGTGTTGTGGGTTCCGGTCGAACGCGGTCTAAAAGGACGCCGCGCATTTAACCAAAAAACACCGAGTACAGCGGGGTTATCGTCACTCTCCGTCGTGGTATGCTCCCCGGTAAGGTGCCTGCCATGCACGTAGACCCAGCAAACCCCCCAGGGCAACCCTATGACCTCCCGCTTGATCACCTCCGCGAGGAACACAGTCGGCTGCGACTGCAACTGCGTCGGCGGACCCTGACCCAGCGACCCACCGCGACCGAGGAACTGACCGACTGCAACCGCGAGCTGACCGAGCTGTCCGAGCGAATCGGTGCCCGCTTGGCCGAAAACGAACGGCTCGGCAAACCGCTTCCACTCACTCGCGTCCAGCGGTCCCTGTCGCTGTCCGTTCCCGAGGTATCCCTGCTGGTGGCACTTTTGCTGGCCGAGACTGTTCCGGAGGTTCGTCCGCTGCTGCTGCCGCTGCTCGGTACTGGCTCTCCACAAGGTACGGTCGGGCACTACATGGACCTACTCGGGGACAGTGAAGCCGAACGGCAGCAGATCGCAGATTCGCTTGTACCAAGCAGCACACTGCGTCGGCACGGCCTGGTCCTGCTGGCTGCGGATCCGGCGTGGGCACCGACCACCCCCCTGCTGATGCAGCGGGTGAAGCTGTCGGATCGGCTGGCCTCGTTTCTGCGCGGAGAGGAACGCCCACCTCTCCATACCCTGCCGCACGGGATCAGCCTGTACGTCGGACAGCGATCTCTGGCCCAGCTTACCCTGCCAACAGGAACCGCCGAGCGGCTGCGCGATGCGCTGGATGAGTGCGCCCAACCACTCCTCAGCGATGCCGATGGTCCGGTCCTGCCACCGCTTTGCCTCACCGGGCTCCGTCGTAGCGGTCGCAAGGCGCTCCTGGCGGCACTGCTGCCCCAGCGCCCACTGGTGGTGCTGGCCGCAAGCAGCTTACAGCGAGGCGAACTCGAGCTGGCCCAGACGGTACGTGCCGCACTGGGTGAGGCGGCGCTTCAGCAAGGAGTTCTCTACGTCGCGGGTGCGGAGCTTCTCGGCGAGTTGGAGCCCGCGCTGTTTGAACAGCTCCGGCGATTGCTGCTTGGAAGTCGGGTGCGGGTGGTACTGGCCGCCGATGGGCCGATCGACACGCTGTGGGCGAGGCTGCCAGAGCTATTACCGTTCGACTTTCCGATGCCAGATCGGGCCACCCAAATCGCGCTCTGGAACAGCTTGCTCCCAGTCGACATCGCCCGAGAACGCGGGTTCGACGTCCGAACCTTGGCCAACAACTACTCCCTACCGGCTGGGGCCATTCATCGCTGCACCAGCGAGATGGTTCGCAGTGCGCGAGTCGACGGCAGCAAACGACCGACGCTCACCATGGCGGCAGCCCGGGAAGCCGTGCGCAAGCAGCTTGGTAACCGCTTTGGCGATCTGGCGCAGCTTGTGTCGACCACGCTGTCTTGGGAAGATTTGGTGCTGCCACCGGAATCGATGGAACGAGTGCTCGAAATCGTAGCCTATGCGCGCTATCGAGAGCAGCTCCTCGGACAGTGGGGGTTCGAGCGCAAGCTGCCCTATGGACGCTCGATCAGCGTGCTGCTGGCTGGTGCGCCGGGAACCGGCAAGACGATGGTCGCGGCGCTCGTCGCCAAAGAGATCGGTCTGGAGCTGTTCAGGGTCAACGTGGCTCGGGTTGTTGAGCGCTTTGCCGGAGAGACAGAAAAGAACCTCGCACGCATCTTCGATGAGGCGAAGCGGCAACAAGTGGCGCTGCTGTTCGACGAGGCCGATACCTTGTTCGGACGCCGACTCGACGTTCGCTCGTCGCAGGATCGCTACGCCAACATGGCCGTGAGCTTTCTGCTTCAAGCCGTAGAGTCGCACGACGGCATGCTGCTGCTCACCACCAACAACGAAAAGCTGCTCGACGACGCCTTTCGACGACGACTGCGCTTCCGAATCGCACTGCCGCTGCCGGGCGAAGCCGAGCGAGCGCGGCTGTGGAAGTCGATGATCCCGACCGACACCCCGGTCGAGCCGGGTCTCAACTTTGAGACACTTGCGAACGAGTTCGATCTGTCGGGCGGTGCGATCAAAAACGCGGTGGTCCGGGCGGCACTGCGTGCGCTTGCTCAAGGTGGGGTGGTCACAAGCGCACTGCTCCGGCGCTGTGCCAAGCTGGAATGCGAGGAGATGGGAATCCTCGTGGCAAGCGAGTCGGATCTGGGGCCAGAGAACCATGACGAACCGGCACCGAACGAAGCCGCAGACCGCCAAGTCGATTCGGAGAAGGACTAACACAACCACACACCAAGATTCGTCTCAGTCCCGGCGGATGGAACGGCCCTACGCAGATTGGCCTACGGACGACTCGGCGGACGTGCTAAATAGCTGTGACATGGACAAGACGTCGCTGCTCTCGTTTGCGGTTCCGGTCCTGCTACCTCTCTCGGTGGCCCTGGCGGCACCTGTGGCCCCGTCACCCCGCCCGGTGGTGGCCAAGCCCGCTGCCAAGTCTCCGGGGACCAAGCCAAGCGAGCCCGTGCGCAAACCCGAGCCGCCCAAGTCCGCCTGCTCTCCCATGGACAGCGGTTTTGTCATGCAGCCGATTGAGGTGTCGCTCAAGTGCGACGAGTCGTGGGAAAAGTGCGAGAGCGACATTCCGCTACGTGCCAAGAACTGCACCGGGGAATTTCAGTCGGTGTACCGCTTGGAAATGTACGAAAACGGACGGCGGAGCCTGGAACTTGAGTTCGATCCGGCCCCGGTGGTGGGCAACGGCACGACCTGGAAAGAGATGATTCCGTGGACCACTCAGGGCGATCTGGAAGCGGTGGTGTTCTTCCGACCACCCGGTTCAAGCGGCGAACAGTCGGTCCGAGGCTCCATCAAGATTGCCAACAAGGGACTGACCAGCGCCAAAGCCGCGTGTGAGCAGTGTAACGGCGTCTGGGGTCGCTACGGAGTCAACCGCATCCAAGGCTGCAACTGCAAGACCACCGACGCCGGTAAGGTCTGTAACGATGGAGACGACTGCCAAGGGCTGTGTCTGTTCCGCCGCTACGACGACCAAGCTCGCGAAGAAGGGGTGTGCAGCGAGCAGCAACGCATGACTGGCTGTATCTCGATCGTGATGAAGGGACAGAGCCAGCTTAAGCCCCGCATTCCGCCTCCCAAAAAGCTACCGACCTGCCTCGATTGAACGCCGCTAACTGCGACAATAATAGGAATGTAGGACGATTCTTATTCATCGAATAAGGATCAGGTAAGAGGAGTCGCTAAGGAGCCAGTTCGGAGCCCATTCGGAATCCCAAGGAGTATCCAGATGAGATCGTCTTGTTCCCGCCTTGGCTGCTCTGTACTCACCCTTTTGTCGTCACTTCTGGCCGCGTGTGGTGCCATGACGACGTATCCGACTTCCGAGATGCCGCAGGTTCCTGGCACTCAGCCCAGCATTGGCCAGATGCAAACCGGCGATGGCACGTACTACGGTGCCACCGGTGGTGGAGCCTGTTCCTACGACCCGAGCCCAAGCAACCTGATGGTCGCGGCCATGAATGCTCCACAGTGGCAGAACAGTCAGGTCTGCGGTACCTGCGTCGATGTCACCGGCCCCAAAGGAACCGTGACGGTACGCATTGTCGATCTGTGTCCTGAGTGTAAGAGCGGTGATCTCGATCTCTCCGAACAAGCCTTCACGATGATTGCCGACAAAGCGGCGGGTCGCGTCCGCATCTCGTGGGTGCCGGTAGCCTGCGCAGTCAGTGGCCCGATCGGCCTCCACTACAAGGAAGGCAGCAACGCCTATTGGATGGCGGTGCAGGTCCGCAACAGCCGACTCCCGATCAAGAAGATCGAGCTACAGCAAAATGGCAACTGGGTAAACCTGGTTCAGCAGTCCTACAACTACTACGTGGCCGACAATCCCGATCCGGGACCGGGCCCATACACCTTCCGCATCACCGCTACCAATGATCAGCAGATCACCGAGACCGGCGTTCCGTTCCAAGTCGCTCAGACCGTGACCGGCACGCAACAGTTCAACTAGCCCAACCCCGCCCCTGCTTCCCGTAAGGCCCGCGAGCGAGGCGGGCCCACGCTATGCCGATACGGCGGTGGCCGGTGCGTCTTTTTGGTGATAAATCCGCAGCGGCTGCTGGTTCTGCTCGACCACTTCTTCGCTGACCAGCACTTCCTTGATGTTCGGATGCGAGGGAATCTCGTACATCGTTTCAAGGAGAATGGTCTCCACGATGGCTCGCAGTCCACGCGCCCCGCTCTTCGTCTTGAGCGCCGACTGTGCAATCGCCTTGAGCGCGCCCTTGGTAAAACGGAGCTTGACGCCGTCCATCTCGAACAGCTTTTGGTACTGCTTGATGAGCGCGTTGCGGGGCTTGGTCAGGATGTCGATCAGCGCGTCTTCGGTCAGCTCATGCAGCGGCGCAATCACCGGCAGACGCCCGATGAACTCGGGAATCAGTCCGTACTTTAGCAAGTCCTCTGGCTGCACTTCCTTTAGGAAGTCCCAGATTTTCTTTTCGTGCTTGCTCTGGATGTTCGCGCCAAAGCCCATGTTCTTCTGACCGACGCGCTGCTCGATCACATCTTCCAGACCGACGAACGCGCCGCCACAGATAAACAGGATGTTGGTGGTATCGACCTGCAAAAACTCCTGCTGCGGGTGCTTGCGCCCTCCCTTGGGAGGGACGTTGCAGACCGTGCCTTCGAGGATCTTGAGCAGCGCCTGCTGCACCCCTTCGCCCGAGACATCACGGGTGATGGAAGGGTTGTCGCTCTTGCGCGAAATCTTGTCGATCTCGTCGATGTAGACGATGCCACGTTGAGCCCGCTCGACGTCATGATCGGCGTTGTTGAGCAAGCTGACGATGATGTTCTCGACGTCCTCACCGACATAACCAGCCTCGGTGAGGTTCGTCGCGTCGGCAATCGCAAACGGCACATTGAGCATCCGGGCGAGCGTCTGCGCAAGCAGCGTCTTGCCACAGCCCGTCGGACCGAGGAGCAGGATGTTCGACTTCTGTAGCTCGACCTCTTCAGGTCCAACCTTGGCGTCGATGCGCTTGTAGTGGTTGTGCACCGCGACCGACAGGATCTTCTTGGCGCGATCCTGACCGATCACAAACTCGTCGAGGACGTTCTTGATCTCGGAAGGCTTCGGAACGCTGCTCTGTCCGAACGGCTGATCGTCCTTCTCGATTTCCTCGGCGATGATGTCGTTACACAGACCAATGCACTCATCGCAGATGTACACCGTCGGGCCCGCAATCAACTTGCGAACCTCTTTTTGGCTTTTGCCGCAGAACGAGCAAGAAAGACCGTGCATCGACTCCCTCACGAGGAAAGTGCCTGCCCGCGCACCTGGCAGCGAACAGACACTCTCAAGTTTGCTACAAACATCCCCACCTAGCCCAAGTCGTCCACTAGGTGGCCTTCGGCTCGGTCTTCTTCTTCACCAGCACTTCATCGACGATGCCGTACTCCTTGGCTTCGGCGGCGCTCATAAAAAAGTCGCGCTCCATGTCGCGCTGGATGCGATCCGTGGGCTGACCGGTGTGGAAGGAGTACATCTCGATCAGCTTCTCTCGCGTGCGCAGGATCTCGCGGGCGTGGATTTCGATGTCGGTCGCCTGTCCCGAAAAGCCACCGAGCGGCTGGTGAATCAGGATCCGTGAGTGCGGCAGCGAGCAGCGCTTGCCCTTGGTGCCACCGGCGAGCAGGAACGAGCCCATCGACGACGCCTGGCCCATACAGATCGTCGACACGTCGCAGCGGATGTACTGCATGGTGTCGTAGATGGCCATGCCCGCCGTGACCAGACCGCCCGGCGAGTTGATGTAGAGCATGATGTCTTTGTCGGGATCCTCGGACTCGAGGAACAGGAGCTGCGCGATGATGGTGTTGGCCACCATATCGTCGACCGGCGTGCCGAGGAAGACGATGCGGTCTTTGAGAAGCCGCGAGTAAATGTCCCAACCGCGCTCTCCACGATGGGTCTGCTCGACGACGGTGGGAATGATGTACGACATGGTCGGGTGCGGAAGCGAGCCCGAAGTCTTGCGGTCTAACATGATGGATTCAGTCCTTCTGGATGGCTCATGGATGGGAACTTGAGCGCAGCATCTTAAGCTCAGCATCCCCTGCAGGCAACGTCAAGACTTGCCTTGTAAAAGTAAGGGGTTGGCCGCTCCGGCGCGGCTGCCAATGTCACTTATTGGTCTCGATCTGTAGGGCGAGCTTGCCGCCTTCGACCTTGACGCGCACCAGACCGCCGTTTTGTAGCTCACCAAAGAGAATGGCGTCGGCCAGCGGACGCTTCAGCTCGTTTTGGATGATTCGCGCCATCGGCCGGGCACCATTGAGACGATCGTAGCCCTTTTCGGCCAGCCAGCTCCTGGCCTCGTCGGTAAGTTCGATCGAAACCTTCTTCTGCTTGAGCTGCTCGACGAGCTGCCCCACGAACTTGTCGACCACCTTGCGGATGATCTCTGGGCTGAGCGACTGGAACGTAATCCACGCATCGAGCCGGTTGCGAAACTCGGGACTAAAGGTCCGCTCAATCGCAGCCTTGTCGAGGTTCTTCGGCACCGACGTGCCAAAACCAATCGTGCCCTGCTGGATCTCCCTGGCTCCGGCGTTCGTCGTCATCACCAGCGCGATGTTGCGAAAGTCCGCCTTGCGCCCGTTGTTGTCGGTCAGCGTCGCGTGGTCCATCACCTGGAGCAGCACGTTGTAGATGTCCGGGTGCGCCTTTTCGATCTCATCGAGCACCAGCACCGCATGCGGCGTCTTGCGCACGGCATCGGTCAGCATGCCGCCTTGATCAAACCCGACATAGCCCGGCGGCGCACCGATCAGTCGCGACACCGTGTGCTTTTCCATGTACTCGCTCATGTCGAAGCGGATGAACTCGACGCCGAGGACGCGGGCGAGCTGCTTGGCCAGCTCGGTCTTGCCGACGCCCGTTGGACCCGAAAACAGGAAGCAGCCCACCGGCCGGTCCGGATTGCCGAGACCCGATCGCGACAACTTGATCGAGGTCACCAGCGACTCGATCGCCGAGTCCTGCCCATAGATCACCTTCTTTAGCTCTGGCTCCAGGCTCTGGAGCTGCGTCTTGTCATCGCTGCTCACCGACTTGGTCGGGATCTTGGCCATCCGGGCAATCACCTGCTCGACATCCGCAGGACGAACCACCTTCTTGGTCTTCGCGTGGCTGCCCGGCAAAATCCGCATCGCCGCACCCGCTTCATCGATGACGTCGATCGCTTTGTCGGGCAGATGGCGATCGGTCATGTGCTTCGCCGCCAAATCGGCAGCCGCTCGCAGCGCTGGATCGGTATAGCGCACCCCGTGAAACTCTTCGTAGCGAGCCCGCAGCCCTTTGAGGATGAGATACGTCTCATCGGCGCTCGGCTCGACGAGGTCGATCTTTTGGAAGCGCCGCGACAAGGCCCGATCCTTGTCAAAGACGGTCTTGTACTCCTCGAAGGTCGTCGAGCCAATGCAGCGCAGCTCTCCCGACGCCAGCGCGGGCTTCAGTAGATTCGCGGCATCCATCGCACCACCCGAGACGGCCCCCGCCCCAACAATGGTGTGGATCTCA
>CALLYL010000738.1 GCA_937859535.1 uncultured Myxococcales bacterium | reverse complement strand
CGGCGTCATGGTGCCGCTGGACCAGACCCATACGGTGCGCGACTGGATTGCCGGCAGCGGCCTGCCCGCCGTGCTGGTGGCCGGCTCCTATCTTGGCAGCATGAGCCACACGCTGACGGCGCTGGAGGCGCTGGTGCGGGCGCGCCTGATCGTGGCGCACGCCACCAGCGATGGCATCGTCTACGAGGTGGCCCATGAGGCGCTGCTCAAAGGCTGGGGCACGCTGCGGCGATGGCTGGAAGAGTTTGCCGAAAGCCGGGCGGCCAAACAGAGACTCGAAGCCGCAGCGGTGGAATGGCGCCGGCTCTCACGCAGTCAAGAAGGCCTGTGGTCCGCCCAGCAGCTCGCAGAGATTGCGATCATCGATGCGGCCGATATTTCCGCAAAGGAAACCGAGTTCATTGCCGCGTCACGCAAGCAGCAGCGCAAAAAGCAGCTCCT
This sequence comes from uncultured Myxococcales bacterium, assembly GCA_937859535.1. Classification (GTDB taxonomy): domain Bacteria; phylum Myxococcota_A; class Polyangia; order Palsa-1104; family JAEUJZ01; genus JAEUKA01. Next base: position 4,672 of record CALLYL010000738.1, on the reverse strand, counting down.
GCGAAACCTGCTCATTGGATCGCTGCCTCTGCTCGCGGGGCTGACGTATGGAGCCTTTGAGTATGCAGCGCATCGCAACCTATCCAAACGAATTGCCAGCTATTTGAGCGAAGGAAACCACGAGCTACAGACCGCACGTCAGCGCAATGGCGAAGTGGAAGAGCTGAGGAGGGGAGCGTTCGCGGCGTTCGACTCCATGAACGGAGCCGATGGAGAGGCGGTCTGGAATCGTTCATTGCTCGTCACCGTCGAGGCCGAGCGCGCCTATTCACGGGCCAGCCAGACGTTTGAAGCGGCACTGACCGCAGACAGCTCGCATGTGGAATCGCGTGAGTTGCTGGCCGATGTGCTCTATGAACGTGCGCTGATGGCCGAGCGGGATCGTCGGCCGCAGCAGCTCGACGATTTGCTGCAGCGAATGGCACTCTATGACGTGACACAGACGCGGGTCAGGCGCTGGAACGCTCCGGCCAAGCTCACGGTGACCACAAATCCTCCGGGTGCACAGGTCTCGATCGGCAAATACGAACGTGATCCCAAAGGGCGACGACTGCTCACCGGCATCCACGAGTTAGGAATCTCCGCGACCACCGAAACCTCATTGGCACCGGGCTCCTATCTACTCACGCTGACCGCTCCAGGCCGGGCCGAGGTTCGATATCCGGTTGTGCTCCATCGGGAAGAGAAACTCCAACTGCAACTCGATTTACCGACGCAGAATGAGGTTCCCGACGGCTTTGTGTACGTCCCACCGGGGCGATTCCTATTTGGCTCGGGTGCCGAAGAGGCGATGCGCAAAGGAATGCTCACCACTGTTCCGATTCACGAACTTCGAACAGAGGGCTATCTCATCGCGAAGACAGAGACCACTTTTACGGACTGGTTGGCATTCCTAAACGCGCTCTCTCCCGAAGATCGGGCACGCTACCAGACCAAACCAACGCCTGGTTCTCTGCCCGGTGCGATCGGACTCATGCAGCTCCCAACTGGTGAGTGGGAACTGACGCTGCAGCCAACCAGCAAAAAGTACATTGTTCGCGGCAATCAGAAAATTGTGTACGACTCGCGCAAACAGAACCGTGAACAGGACTGGCATCGTCTGCCGGTCAGCGGAATCTCTCTGCAAGACGCCAAGGACTATGCCGCATGGATGAACAAGAGCGGCAAGCTTCCCGGAGCACGACTCTGTTCGGAAATTGAATGGGAACGAGCTGCCAAAGGTGCCGATGATCGAGAGTGGCCGCATGGCGATGAAATCCTCCCCGGAGACGCCAACTTTGACGTGACCTATAACGGCGATGCCGCATCGATGGGACCGGACGAGGTGGGCAGCTATCCGCAGTCACGAAGCCCGTTTGGGCTCGATGACATGGCGGGCAACGTCTTTGAATGGACAGAGTCATCCTTGGTCAAGGGAGAGTCCTCTGTCCGCAGTGGTAGCTATTTCTACGCCGCAATCGTACAGCGCACGACCAACCGCAATGCCCTCGACCCAAGCATGAGAAACCCCGGTCTGTCGCTTCGGCTCTGCGCCACCGTACAGCTTCAGCAGCGATCGAAGTAGGAAGATTGTCAGAAGCTCACCCAGAAGCGACCAACTCCGCTACGGCTTGGGGTCTGTGAGGTGGGAACAACAGACCTCAGCGCACTGCGCGGGGAGCAGAGGCCATAGAGCGTCCCCAGCCATCGCTATCGTGAGAACCACGCGCTGTCTCCGGAAAAGATTCAGGAAAGCTCTGGATGCCCCGCGAGCGCAGTAGGCTCAGAGAACGCCATCGCCCATCCCCCATCGCCCATTCCGCCCTCAGGAATTACGGTACGGAAGTTGCAGACAATTTACAAAGAGGTAATGACTATGCGGTTTGATTTTATTTCATGTATTGGCAGTATGACGCTCCTGCTTTCAAGTGCATGTGGCAGCGATCCGCACATGAACCTCGATCTGTCCCGGTTGAACGACATCCAGCCGAATGATTCTCAGATGAACGGGCTGACCCTCAATGGGTTGACGCTCAATGGATTGACGCTCAACGGTCTCACTCTCAACGGTCTCACTCTCAACAGTGGCGCAGCGAGTACCAACACGGTGCAGACAGCACCAGCTCAACCACTTGATCTTGCCAACGTACAATTCGCGACGATGACACTCAACGGCAAAGAGTTGACCGACGTCACCATCAACGCATCCACCATCGAAGCCAGGCAAGGTCGCTCGCTGCTCGCAGGAGCCCAACTCATTGGTGCACAGCTTCAGGGCAAGCTCCTCAACGGAATCAGTATTCCCTTGCGCATCGCAGATGCCCAAGTCGATGGCGGCGTAACGCTCTACTCAATCTCCGTGCTCTCTGACAATGGACCCATGCCTCTGTGCGGAACCGCTGCCGGGAGTCCCATTCCGGCCATCGCCGTGTCGGGGTACTGGGATCAATCGGCCTCCTTCATAGATGACAATGACTCGTTCACGTTCGGTTGCATCAATGCCGCCATTGGTAAGTGTGTTCGTTGGGGATATCAGCCATGGGCGACTGCCAGCGAGTGCCGCCACAATTCCTGCAAGACTCGCAATCTGAGAGAGTGGCAGCAGGCCTGTGTGCGGTTGGTCCGCGCCGACTACTGTGGTGACGGGATTCCGCACACACGCTCGGGCACCCGCATCAACGTCTACGATCAGCTCGGAATCCAGCAGTCCGCCAATCCTGGATGGGAGATCGAAGCAGAGTGGCGTGAGGATGGCGGCTCGTGCATCGGTCACACCCGCTGGGTTCAAGCGAACTCGGCCTGGACGGAAACCGACCTGGCTTACGTTCAGAGAGTGTGTCCGGAGCGGCTCGCCAGCACCAAGCCAGAGAAGTGTGATTCTGCTCGATCGACCTTCAATACTCAGTTCGGATTTAACAAATCCAGCAGTGACCGACCACTCCTTCGCAACGAGTCACCACAGTACCAGTAGCGCGCAAGTCACTCTCACCGATATGCCCAACTGACAATGTACGGCTGCTGAGCGACACGTAGCAAGCGATCGCCGACCAAACAAATTGCATCGAAACCAGTCGACTGTTGGTATCGTGTCCTCGTGTCTACCGTTCGTTTCCTACAGATCGAGCCAACCACTCGCTGCAACTTCACCTGTGGATTCTGTTGTGGTCGGTACATGGAGCAGGCCGACCTCCCGTTTGAGCGCTTCGAGAGCCTCCTGCTGGCCCATCCTCACGTCGAGCATGTCGAGCTTCAGGGTGAAGGAGAATCCCTGCTCCATCCGCGTTTTTTTGACATGGTCAAAGCGTTGCGAGAGCGGAATATCAAAGTGTCGCTCATCTCAAATGGGAGTCTGATCAGCGAGTCGCACGCCGAACAGATGGTGGCGCTGGGAATCGAAAAGGTGTCGGTGTCGATGGAGTCCGCCGAACCGGAAACGTTCCGGCAAATTCGCGGCGGAAAACTAGAAAAAGTCATCGCAGGGCTCTCCGCCCTGATGGCGGCAAAGAGAACGCAACAGAGTCTCCGTCCGATTGTGGGTCTGTCCATTACGGTGCTCAAAGATACCCAGGATCATCTGCCGGGAATTGTCGCGCTCTACCAGAGGTTGGGACTCGACGGTGGCATTACGATGCAGCCGTTATCGACAATGCCCCTGTATGAAAAAAACTATCCGGCTGGACTACAGAAGCAAGTCCTGTCTGATCAGGAAGTCGATGATCTATGGGTGCGATTTCGGATGCACAGAGAAATAAACAAGATCCAAAAGAAAAAGGACAAGCTGAAGATCCGCAGTTTCTATGATGATCTCCTGGCTGGATTCCGAACCGGTAAGCGTCGCTGTCCGTGGCTAGAACAAGGCTTGTACGTAAACCATCAAGGAGTCGCCACTGCGTGCTGCATGATCAAAGACACCGAGCGATTTCGATTGGGAGTCGTCGGGATGGACAGCATGGAACAGATCCTCTCGGCACGCACGAGGCTTGCTCAGGAACTGGCGGAAGGAAAACTGCCGACGCCATGTGCAGGCTGTGAGCTGGGACGATTTTCCTTGATGAACCGTTGGCAAGTGATTTCGTTTGCGTTGGGTGGTGTGCTACGCAGCTATTCGCCTGCTGCGATCTGGCGTCGACTGCGTCCGCAGAAGCCCAAAGTGCGACTCCCATTGCTACCACCAACCGCTTCCTAAACACGAGAGGTCTTCATGCAGGATCTACATGCGGTTCTCAATGGAAAGTGGGCAGACGGAACGCGACCCAAAGATCTGTTCCAGCGCGAACTATCGAAGCGACCTGCGGAGTACGTCAGCGCGCTTGTAGTGGGTCTGGCCGCCAAGGAAAAACGGATCGCCGCAGGGTGTGCAGAGCTTATCTCCCTGTGTTCGGTGGACCATCCGGAGTTGTTTTATCCGTACATCGAGCGCTTCCTCACAAACCTTGCCGCCAAGGCTCCCATCCTGCGCTGGGAGGCGGCTTGCACCATCGGAAATCTGGCACGCATCGACACCCGGAAGCGGCTACTCGCGGCAATTCCTGAGCTACTGCCCCTGCTTGCTCATAAGAGCATCGTCCTACAATCCCATACCGCGCACGCTCTGGGAAAATTGGGGGCAAGGTATCCGCAACAAGCGCCCGACATCCTGGCCGCGTTCGTCGTCAACGTCGAGCACTTTCCGGGTACTCGGGTGGGCCACCTG
>CALLYL010000737.1 GCA_937859535.1 uncultured Myxococcales bacterium | reverse complement strand
GAGATCTCGGGTTTGTACACAACGGCGAGCTGTTCATGACCATTAGATTGAAAGACCTGCTAATCGTCGCCGGACGCAACCACTATCCGCAGGATCTGGAACTGACCGTCGAGTCAGTCTCGGCAAGCCTGCGCGCCGGCTGCACGATCGCCTTTTCGATGGATGTAGACGAGCAAGAGGTCGCGGTGGTGGTGGCCGAGCTAGCCGCCGGAACCGAGCCAGAAGCCGCCCCAACCATCGGTACAGCCATTCGTCAGGCAGTCAGCGAACAGCACGGTCTGTCGCTCCACGCCATATGTTTGGCAGCACCGGGCTCGGTGCCCAAGACCTCAAGCGGAAAGCTCCAGCGCAGCCGCTGCCGTGAGAACTTTCTCAGCGGCAAGATTCAGCCGCTGTGGCAGTGGTCGGTCAGCGCGCAGCCAAAGCAACCAGACCTTCCGGTTGAGGCCGATTCGGCCCGCAAACCGACTCACGCACAGACCGTCTCGTCGCAGGCTCCGGCGTCGCCACAGCCCATCGCCCAGGACGCATCACCGCGACGTACTCAGATCGAGCGTGTGCTGGCATGGCTTCACAAGCGGATGGGACAGCTCGCTCTCAGCGCGGGCACCACGTTAGATCCCGATGCGCCACTGGCCGCGTATGGACTGGACTCGGTCAAGCTCGTCGGACTCTCCGGGGAGCTAAGCGAACAACTGGGTGAGAAGCTATCCCCGACGTTCTTTTTCGATCATCCGACGCTCACTGCGACTGCTCGTGCGCTTTGGGGGACATCCACTCACCGGGAATCCGTAACAGACACATCCACATCGAACGAACCCATCGCCATCATCGGAATGGCCTGCCGCTGGCCCGGCGGAATCAGCACGCCAGCATCGTATTGGCAGCTCCTCGCGAGCGGTCAAGATGCGATTACACCGTTTCCGTCCGATCGCTGGGATGTTGCGGCTCTGTACGATCCCGATCCGGGCGCGGTGGGGAAGACCTACTGCAAGCACGGTGGATTCCTGAGCGGACTCGACCAGTTTGATGCGTCCTTTTTTGGCATCGCTCCACGCGAAGCGATGTCGATGGAGCCACAGCAGCGACTCGTGCTCGAAACGGCATGGGAAGCCATCGAAAGTGCGCGGATCGCACCGTCACGTCTGTCGCAAAGTGTGACCGGCGTCTACATCGGCTCACAGGGGTCCGATTACAATCTGTCGACGGGGCTCGATGACACGCTGCTCAGACTTGATGGCTACACCGGGACCGGACAAGCCAGCAGCGTGCTGTCGGGGCGCGTCTCCTATGCGCTCAATCTTCAGGGACCGGCAATCACCGTCGACACCGCATGCTCATCATCGCTGGTGGCGCTTCACTTGGCGTGTGAAGGACTGAGGCGCGGCGACTGTGATCTGGCGCTCGCGGGCGGCGTTCAGGTCATGAATACGCCGGCAGCGTTCGTCGAGTTTAGCCGCCTGCGCGGCCTAGCCCCCGATGGACGCTGCAAGAGCTTTGGAGCCCGCGCCGATGGAACAGGTTGGTCAGAGGGCTGTGGCGTGCTCTTGCTCAAACGGCTGTCGGATGCGACCCGAGATGGAAATTCGGTCCTGGCCCTGATCCGTGGCACCTCCATCAATCAAGATGGACGCAGCCAGGGCTTGACCGCGCCCAACGGGCCCGCGCAAGAGCGGGTGATCCGACGGGCGCTAGCGCTCTCTGGGCTGCAACCCGTCGACATCGACACCATCGAAGCGCACGGCACCGGAACCCAGCTCGGTGATCCGATCGAAGCCAGTGCGCTCACCGCAGTGTTTGCACGCGGACGAGCCGCAGACCGGCCGCTGCACCTCGGCTCCTGCAAGTCGAACCTCGGGCATACGCAGGCCGCAGCGGGCATCGCCGGGGTGATGAAGATGGTGCTAGCGCTTCAGCACGAGCGGTTACCCCAAACCCTCCATGCGGAGACGCCGAGCCCGCACATCCATTGGGACCAAAGCCCGCTTCGGCTCCTCTCGCAAGCGGTGCCATGGCCTCGGGGGACGCGGACTCGTCGCGCCGGGGTCAGCTCGTTCGGCATCAGTGGCACCAACGCCCACGTCGTGATCGAGGAAGCCCCGACACTGCCCGAGACGCTTAGTTTGCCAATGGGGCCCGAGCGAGCATCTGAGCTGGTTGTGTTGTCGGGTCGCAGCGATGCCGCCATCCGTGGTCAGGCCGCACTGCTTCGCCAGCATCTTGAGACCCAGCCAGCGCCGCCTCTTGCTGATCTGGCATTCAGCTTGGCGACGACACGCACAACCATGGAACATCGGCTGGCGATCGTCACCGACTCGCGCGAGCGGCTGCTGGAACAGCTAGCCTCCGTCGAAAAAGGCTCGGGGATGCCAGGCGTCCAGGTCGGGCGTGCAGTCGATCAGAGAACCCCCATGGTCGTGTTTGTATTTCCTGGCCAAGGCTCGCAGTGGCTGGGGATGGGGCGGTCGCTTTTGGCCAGTGAACCGGTGTTTCGCTCGGTGCTGACGGCCTGCGATGCCATGATTGCCGCCGAGGCTGGATTCTCTGTGCTCGCGGAGCTCGCGGTCGATGAAGCCAGCTCGCAGCTCCATCGCATCGAGGTTGTTCAGCCGGTCCTGTTCGCAATGAGCGTGGCCTTGGCGGCACTGTGGCGATCCTGGGGGGTGGAGCCGGACGCCGTGGTGGGCCACAGCATGGGGGAAATCGCCGCCGCACATGTCGCTGGCGCGCTGTCTCTGGCCGATGCGGTCGCTGTCATCTGTCGACGAAGCCACTTGCTGAAGCGAATCAGCGGACAAGGAGAGATGGCGCTGGTCGAGCTGTCCGTTGCCGAGGCGGAACAAGAGATCGCGGGCTATGCCGAGCGGGTGAGCGTGGCGGTGAGCAACAGCCCTCGTTCGACGGTGTTGTCCGGAGATGCCCAGGCACTCGCCGAGATCATGGCTCGACTGTCGGCGCGGCAGGTGTTCTGTCGACGCGTCAACGTGGAGGTCGCCAGCCACAGCCCGCAGGTCGATCCGCTGCGCGACGAGCTGATGGCTGCTTTGGCCAAGCTCTCTCCCGGTGCGCTGTCGATTCCGATGCGATCGACGGTGTCAGGTAAGTTGCTACAAGGTACGGAGCTGTCGGCAAGCTACTGGGTGTTGAACCTGCGGCAGACGGTGCGCTTCGAGGACACGGTGCGGGCACTGCTGGACGATGAGTACAACTTGTTTGTGGAAGTCAGTCCGCATCCGCTCTTGGTGCCCGCGCTCGAGGAGCTTGTGGCAACGGGGAAGCCAGGGCGCACAGTGGTCGGTTCGCTACGTCGCAGTCAACCCGAGCGTGCCGCACTGCTGTCTTCACTCGGTGGACTGTGGCTCCAGGGTTTCCCTGTCGCGTGGGACAAGCTGTTTCCGACGGGTGGTCATCGTTTGGAGCTGCCAACCTATGCGTGGCAACGTCAGCGCCACTGGCGAGACACCGCGTCCAGGCTGCCTGAGAGCCTGCGCGCACGGGGACGCCGGGGTGATCATCCACTCCTCGGCGAAGTCCAGCGACTCAGCTCGCATCCGGGTACGCTGCTGTGGGACACGGTTCTGTTTGCCAAGAGTCCGGCGTGGATCGACGACCACAAGCTGCGCGGGGCCGTGGTCTTTCCGGCTGCCGGACAGATAGATATGGCGCTCGTCGCGGGCAGCGAGGCATTCGGCTCCGCTGACTTCGCAATCACGAATCTGGAGCTGATGGACGCGCTGGTGCTTCCCGCCGATACGACCATCGCACTCCAGGTTGAAACCTGGCCGCAGCGCCCTCGCTGCGTCAATGTCCAAGCGAGCAGCCGTCGGTCGCATCAAGGCAAGGTCAGCTTCCGTGTCCACTCGCGTGCGGTGCTACAGCGTGTCGAGGCGGAGATTCCGCCAGCCCCCATGGATGTGGCGACGCTGAAAAAGCGGATGCCAACGTCCACACCAAGTCGCAGCTTCTACGCAGCGCTGGCGACTATGGGCCTGGAGCTGGGTTCGTCATTCCAAGGTCTGCGTGAGCTATGGCTGGGCGATGGCGAAGCGCTGGGGCGGGTGGTGCTCCCCGATTCGCTAGGCTCGACAGCGGGCTACGTCTTTCATCCGGCGCTGCTCGACGCTTGTCTCCAGCTTATGGCCGCCTGCTTCTCCAGCGAGACGGAGCACACGCCGTGGGTTCCGGTTCGGCTCGAACGATTCCGTCTGCATCAAAAACCGAGCGGAGAGCTGTTCTGCCATGTACAGGTCGATTCCGGCTTCGCCACGGCACAGAATCGTCGTCGAGCGGTGCTCTGCGTGAGCGATGTCGCGGGCACGGTTGTGGCACAGATCGACGGTCTGGTCGTTCAGCGGCTCGGCGGAAGCGAGCGAGCGCCGTTTGATGACTTCTTTGTGTCGACGAGCTGGCAGCTCGCGCCGGTGGGTGCGCCAAAGCTCACCTCGGCGCGCTGGCTGCTCATCGGTCAGGCACAAGGTCTCGCAGAGTCGCTCAAGGCCGCGTTGCTGGTAGGCGGACACGCGGTAGTTCATGTACCGCAGCTCCCTTCCCAGACGGATGCGACCCGTGAGCTGGTGATTTCTTGCTTCCAGCGACGAGAGCCAACCGGTGTCGTCCTGCTCAACAGCATGGATGAAGACCCATCGCAGGATGACATTCAGCCGGGTCTGCTAAGCCTGTGTGAGTCCGTGATTCGGACGGTCGGTGCGATCTCTGCCGCTGGCTTTCGCGATGTGCCACGCCTGTGGGTTCTGACCCAAGGCGCGCAATCCGTTGCTGGCGAAGCACCATGCCTTTTGCACGCACCGCTGCTCGGACTGACACGCACCGTCGCGCTAGAACATCCCGAGCTGCGCTGTGCTCGTCTCGATCTCGATTCCAAGCAGCCCGGTTCTTCGAGCGCTGTCGCTGCGATTGTGGCCGAGCTGCTCGCTGATGAAAGCGAGGAAGAGATCGCGCTGCGAAACGGCCAGCGCTATGTGTCCCGACTGGTGCGCCGCCTTCCGCAAGCGGAAGCCAGCGAGCGGCTCGAATTGGCCCAGGGACGACCCTTCCGTCTGGAAATGAAGAGTCCCGGCGAACTTGCCTCGCTGAGGCTGCGTGCGACGACACGACGTCGGCCTGGACCAGGCGAAGTCGAACTCAGCGTCGAGGCCTCGGCGGTTCCAAGCGAAGACCTCGAGCCGAGCACGTTCGCTACAGGCACCACAGAGGCGGCACCATTCGCACCATGGTCGCTGAGCGGCGCATGCGCTGGGCGAGTGGTTGCGGTCGGTCCCGACGTGACGGAACTCTCACCTGGGGATGCGGTTGTGACGTTGGCTTCCGGCGTCTTTGCCTCTCACCTGACTTGTTCGGCGTCGCTGGCATTCCCCATGCCGACAGAACTCGATTTTCCGCAGGCGACCGCCCTGGCGGCATCGTTTGTCCCAGCCCACTACGCACTGACCCGGCTGGCGCAGCTCGCTGCGGGCGAGCGAATCCTCATCCACGGTGCCACGAGTGCCGTTGGCTTGGCCGCAGTACAGTGGGCACAGCATATCGGTGCCAGCGTTTGCGCCACGGCCAGTTCTGCCGAAGAGCGCACGTATCTACAATCGATCGGCGTTCGTGTGATCGGCGACGCACGCTCCGAGCAATTTGTCGAAGAGCTGCGCAAAACCATCGAGGGACCGGGAATCGATGTGGTCTTTCACTGCCAATCGGGAGCTGCCATCGCGCAAAGCCTCGACCTGCTTGCCGAGCACGGTCGCCTCGTCACCCTGGGTCCACCATCTGACGGCGAAAACCTCTGCTTCGACCTGCGGCTCCTCCAGCGAAACGTGTCCATTGCGCGCCTTGATCTGTCGGGACTGATTCGGAACAAGCCCGATCAGGTTCGCCTCGCGCTGCAAGAACTGGTCGCTCGATTTGCGTCCGGTGTCCTTTCGCCGCCTCCAGTCAGCTCCTTCTCCATCGAAAACGCGGCGGATGCGTTTCGTGCCGCTGCGCAGATTCCGTCGAGCGGCCAGATCGTTCTAGGGCATGCTGCTGCGGCAGCGAAGATCCTGGTGCCTATCGGCCAGCGAATCCAAGTTCGCACAGATGGCTCCTACCTGATCGCGGGCGGACTCGGCGGGTTGGGTCTGAGCATCGCCGGATGGCTGGCCGAGCAAAGAGCAGGACAGATCATCCTTCTATCGCGGACAGACAATCCGAGCGCAGTCCAGCTTGCAGCCATCGCCGCGCTTCGCACGCAAGGCAGTCTGGTCCGCGTCACGTCGTGCGACATCGCGGATCGTCCATCGCTGGAATCCGTCCTGCGCGATATCAACGAGTCGGGCTTGCCACTGCGTGGTGTCATTCACGCGGCGGGACTACTGGATGACAGCTTGCTGGCGGAGCAGACCTCACAGCGACTTTCGCACGTTCTGCGACCAAAGGTCTTGGGCGGCTGGAACCTTCACCAACTTACCAAAGCGCTGCCGCTCGACTTTTTCGTTCTGTATGGCTCCGCAGCGGGGCTCCTCGGTTCGCCGGGACAAGCGAATTACGCCTCTGCCAACTCGTTCTTGGATGCCTTGGCCCACTATCGCAGGGCGCACGGTCTGCCAGCGCTGTGTATCGAATGGGGCGCGTTTTCTGATGTGGGTCTGGCGGCTCAGCAGCAAAACCGGGCGCAACGACTGGAGCTACGCGGCATGCGCAGCCTCAAGCCCGAAGAAGGTTTACAGATCCTCGGTCGGCTACTGGTCAGCGACGAAGTAAGCATCGGTGTGGTGCCACTCAACCTGCGGCAGTGGGGGGCGTTCCACCAAGTGGCGTCGGCTTCGGCTCGCTTTTCCGCACTGCGCAGCGCCGTCAGTCAGGAAACACCGTCCGAAGGGGATCATGAGTTTGACGCCAAACTTCGGGCTCTGCCTGCCGCCAAGCGAGCAGGCCTCATTGCCGACCACCTGCGTGCGCAAGTCGCCCAAGTGCTGCGGATCGCCGAAAGCCAGGTCGAACTCGACACGCCGCTGACCAGCCTTGGGCTCGATTCGCTGATGGGATTGGAGCTGCGCAATCGCGTCGAGTCGATGTTCGGAATCAAAGTGCCCGCAACGCTGCTGTGGACCTATCCGACTCTCCTTGCGCTCAGCGGACAGCTTGCGAAGTCAATCGTCGGAGCCGAACCCGAAGACGCTACGCAAGAAACCCCGACCAGCCCACCGCGAGCTGAAGGCACGAAAGCGGACGAGTTGCTGGCGGATGAAGATGCGCTGTTTTCCCTCCTCGATGAGTCGATTGCGCGGGCGGAAAGCAAGGTGCGGCGATGAAGAGCCGAGAAGAACAGCTTTTGGAGCGTCTGCGGCAAGCCGCGCTGGCACTGCGTACCACGCTGGACGAGCGGGACGAGCTGCGCAAGGAACGCAGCGAGCCCATCGCGATTGTGGGAATCGGCTGCCGACTGCCAGGCGGAGCCAGCAGCCCACAGGCGTTCTGGGATCTGCTTGCCGCAGGTCGAGATGCCGTCGTACCGATGGAGACGCGCTGGGAGCAGCTTGGCGTAAAGCCGGACGAGTCACTGCCGCGCTGGGCTGCGCTGCTGACCGAGCCGCTCGATGAGTTTGAGCCGCAGTTCTTCGGTATCTCGCCGCGAGAAGCGCGTTCGATGGACCCCCAGCAGCGACTGATTCTCGAAGTCGCGTGGGAGTCGCTCGAAGACGCAGGGATTGCGCCAAACTCGCTGAAGGACAGCCGCACCGGGGTCTTCGTTGCGGCATGTACCGATGATTACTCGACGCTGGTGGAGAGCCAGCCCGCCACCGAAAAAGACGCCTACTGCACCACCGGAAGCATGCTCAGCATCTTGGCCGGGAGGCTTTCGTACACGCTGGGTCTACAAGGCCCGTGTTTTACCGTCGACACTGCGTGCTCGTCATCGCTGGTTGCCATTCATCAGGCGTGTCGCAGCCTGCGCAGCCGCGAAAGTGATCTGGCTCTCTCGGGTGGTGTAAACCTGATTGTCTCGCTCGACAGCACAACCGGCTTGTCGCGCATCCAAGCCCTTTCACCCGATGGTCGGTGCCGAACCTTTGATGCGCTGGCCAATGGCTACGTGCGCGGCGAAGGCTGCGGCCTGCTGGTGCTCAAGCGGCTGTCGGATGCGGTGCGGGATGGCGACCGAATCTGGGCGGTCATTCGCGGCAGTGCCATCAACCAAGATGGTCGATCGACGGGATTGACGGCACCCAATGTGCTCGCGCAGCAGTCGCTGATTCGTCAGGCACTACACGATGGAGGTGTCGATGCAGCATCTGTCGGCTACGTCGAAACGCACGGCACCGGAACATCGCTGGGCGATCCGATTGAAGTACAAGCACTGCGCGCAGTGCTGGGAATGCCGCGAGCCGATGGCACGCAGTGCTGGCTCGGTGCGCTCAAGACCAACATCGGGCATCTGGAAGGTGCTGCGGGCGTCGCGGGCGTGATCAAGGCGGCGCTGGTGCTGGCGATGGAGAAAATCCCCAAGAACCTGCACCTCCGAACGCTCAACGCGCACATCGAGCTAGACGGTTCTGCGCTGAAGCTGGCCAATGAAGCGGTAGCGTGGCCTCGTGGTAGCACGCCACGGTTTGCCGGCGTCAGCGGCTTCGGACTCAGCGGCACCAATGTTCACGTCGTACTCGAAGAGGCACCCAGCCAGCCGGTTCAGCGTGCCACGACAGATCATCCCGCCGCGCTGGTCGTGCTTTCTGGCCGGACCGAGGGCGCGCTCTGGGCGCAGGCGGCGCGGCTGGCGCAACATCTGCAGCGGCATCCCGATCTCAGCTTGCAGGACGTCGCATATGGCCTGGCAACCACACGCAGCGCACTTGATCAGCGAATCGCTCTGGTTTCCGGTCATCGCGAAGCTCTGCTGCCACTGCTTACATCCGCTGCGCAAGGACAGGTTCCAGCCGGAGCCATTCGCGGAACGGCATCCTCAGGCCGCAAGCTGGCCTTTTTGTGTACCGGCCAAGGCGCACAGCTTCCCGGCATGGGCCGCGGCCTGTATGAGGTCTGGCCAGCCTTCCGTCATGCACTGGACCGCTGCTTTGCGCTGTTTGATCCACTGCTTCCGCGTCCGTTGCGCGAAGTCATGTGGGCGGAACCGGGAAGCGTTGAGGCACTGCTTCTCGATCAGACGGGCTATACCCAGCCTGCGCTGTTCGCACTGGAATACGCGCTGTGCGAGCTGTGGCGATCGTTTGGCGTGCAGCCGGACTTCATCGCAGGACACAGCATCGGAGAGCTGGTCGCGGCCTGTATCGTCGGCGTCTTCTCGCTACAAGACGCGGTTCGGCTTTGCTGGGCGCGGGCGCAGGGCATGCAGGAGCTGCCGACAGGCGGAGCCATGCTGTCGGTGGAGATCTCGGAAGCGGAAGCACAGGTAGCGATTGCAGCCCATCGCCACGCGGTCTCGATCGCAGCAGTCAACGCCGACGACCAAGTGGTGCTGTCGGGGGACCAAGCGACCGTCTCTCAGCTCGCCGCCAAATTTGCCGAGCGTGGGATACGAACCAAAACACTCGTCGTCTCGCATGCCTTTCATTCAGCGCACATGGACGCGATGCTCGCCCCGTTTCGCAACATCGCCCAGAGCGTTCGCTACGCCCGCCCGCAACTTCCGCTGTTCAGCAGCACGACCGGCAAGCTGGTCACCAACGAAGTCTGCCACGCTGAGTATTGGGTTGAGCAAGTCCGAAACACCGTGCGCTTTGCCGCCACTATCAAGGCCCTACAAACCACCGGTGTGCGCACGTTCCTCGAAATTGGTCCGAAGGCGACGCTCCTCAGCCTGGTGCCGCAGCATCCCGAACAGAGTGCCTCGCTCGTACCCAGCCTCCGAGGCACACAACAGGAACGGGAGAGCGTGCTAGAGGCGGTGGGTGCGCTGTGGACCGTCGGCCACGTAGTGGACTGGCCGCAGGTGTTTGTCGAAAAAGGAAGACGGATTTCCTTGCCGACCTATCCGTGGCAGCGGCAGCGCTGCTGGGTGACGGCTCCTCATCCGCAGAACGAAGCAGCGTCGATAGCGCCGTCCAGCGGCCGACCGCATCGCAGTGGGCACCCACTGCTCGGCGAGGCACAGCGATTGAGCACGCAGCCTGATACCCGACTGTGGGATACTTGCTTACAGCGTCAACTTCCGGCCTGGATCGGCGATCACCAACTGAAGGGCGCGGTGGTGTTTCCGGGGGCCGGACACCTTGAAATGGCGCTTTCGGCAGGCGTTGAAGTCTTCGGTTCAGTCCCATTTTCCGTCGAAAATCTGACCTTGATCGAGGCGCTGGTGCTGCCGGATGAGGCACCGCTTCCGGTGCAAGCAGAAGTCGTCCCGGATCGACCCGGACGGATGCGCTTTCAGGTCGCCAGCCGCCAGCTTCTCGGTGACAAGACAACGTTTCGGGTTCACTCGCGTGCTTTCCTTGCGCGCCACGAGCGCGAGACGCCTGCCGCGCCCATCGACTTGCAAGCGGTGCGCACCCGTCTGAGCGAGGGACTGCCCACCAGCTCCTTGTACGCCGCGATGCGTGCGATGGGCGTTGAGCTGGGTCCATCCTTTCAAGGACTACGACAGCTCTGGCAAGCTCCAGGGGAGGCGCTCGGGCGGGTCGATCTGCCCGAGGCCGCTGGCTCTCCGCTGGGCTATCAGTTCCATCCAGCGCTGCTCGACGCGTGTTTCCAAGTGATGGCCGCTTGTTTTGGCAACGAAAGCGACCACACGCCGTGGGTTCCCGTGCAGCTCGCCCGTCTGCACTTCTGGCAGCGTCCGCAAGGCGAGCTGTACTGCCATGTCCGAACCGTTCCCGACACCACGACCGACCGAGTACGCCGCTGCGCCAATCTGTGTATCGCCGACGCGACCGGGCTCGTCGTTGCCGAGCTGCAAGGACTCTGGGTCCAGCGGTTGGCCAGTCCAGACCACGTTGCGCAGGGCGAGTCCATGCTGAACGTGCGTTGGGAGTCAACGCCACGACCAATCGCCAAGAGTAATGAAGGACGCTGGCTCCTCCTTGGCGGGGAACAGACGCTGGCTGAGTCGCTGCACACGGCGCTTCTGCAAGCGGGTCAGGCCGTCGAGAGCGTGACCCAGATTCCCAGCACGATCGATTCATGGAGCGAGCTGCTGCACACCGCCTTCCAAGGACACGCACCGACTGCGGTTGTCCATCTGGCCAGCACAGAAGAAGCAGAGCTCGCAGCGGGAGAGCGTCCGATGACGCGCTCGCTGCGATTGTGCTCAACCTTGCTCCATACGGTGCAGGCGCTTGTCGCGATGGCGTATCGAGATGCCCCCCGGCTGTGGCTGCTTACACGCGGTGCACAAGCGGTTTCGGTGGCACCCGTCGCCGTCCAGCAGGCTCCCATCTTGGGAATGGGGCGAACGATTGCGCTGGAACATCCCGAGCTGCGCTGCATCCAGCTCGATCTCGACCCCAAGCCGCGCCCCGAGGAAACCGAAACCCTTCTGGCCGAGCTGCTCGCCGACGATACCGAGGATGAAGTCGCGCTGCGTGATGGCCAGCGCAGAGTGGCTCGGATTGGGCGGCGCGCAACGGAATCGACCACACCAGAGAAGACCGAGCCCGCGAGCGGACGACCATTTCGACTCGCTCTGGACGCGGTGGGTGACCTCGATCGGCTGCGGCTGCGGGCGACCACGCGGCGACCCCCCTCAGCGGGCGAAGTGGAAATCGCCGTTGAAGCAGCCGGTCTCAACTTCCGCGATGTGTTGCTTGCGCTCGGGGTGATTCCCAGTGACCAGAGCGAAGATGCAAATCCTTTGCAATTGGGAAGTGAGTGCGCGGGCCGCATTGTCGCGCTTGGATCAGGTGTTTCCGGACTTTCGGTTGGAGATGCCGTGCTCGCAATCGCGCCGGGCACCTTCGCGTCCCATCTAACCTGCTCTGCCGAGCGCGTGTTGCCCATGTTGCGGGGCCATTCCTTCGCGCAGGCGGTGGCCGTTCCGGTTGCATTTTTGACCGCGTACTATGCGCTGGCCAAGCTCGCGCAGCTTGTCCCCGGAGAGCGCGTGCTGATTCATTCTGCCTCGGGAGCCGTTGGTCTCGCGGCAATCCAGTGGGCCCAGCATGTAGGCGCGACGGTCTATGCAACCGCAGGTACCCCTGCAAAGCGGGCCTTTTTACAATCACTCGGTGTGGGGTATGTCAGCGACTCGCGCTCGGATCAGTTTGCGGACGATATCCGTCGCTGGACTTCTGGAGAGGGCGTCGATGTCGTCCTCAACTCACTGTCTGGAGAGCTGATTCAGCAGAGCCTGGACTTGCTTCGCGATCAGGGTCGATTCATCGAGTTGGGCAAGCGCGACTACTTCCAAAACATGCAGCTTGCGATGCGGCCTTTTCTGCGCAACTTGTCGTTTTCGCTGCTGGATCTGGACGGGCTGCTGCGAAAGCGACCGGCTGCGATGCGCGTCGCGCTGGCCGAGATCTGGGAGCACTTTGCGCGAGGCATCTTTTCGGTTCCACCGATCACTGCGTTCCGCATGGATCAAGCCACCGACGCATTTCGAACGATGGCGCAGGCTCGACACATCGGCAAACTGGTGCTTACAAACCACGCCGAAGACCTGCGGATTGCGGTTCCCATGGCCAAGCCGGTGCAGATTCGGTCAGACAGTAGCTACCTGATCACGGGCGGGCTCGGGGGACTGGGTCTGCACGTTGCACAGTGGCTCTGTGAGCAAGGTGCGGGACAGGTTGTCTTGATGTCCCGAACGACGCATCCCACGGCGAAACAGCGCGCTTCGGTGGAACAGATGAACCAAACCGGATGCCGCGTCCAAGTGGTGTCCTGCGACGTGGCCGAGCGAGCGGGGGTCAACGGGGCGCTCCAAGACATCAGTGATTCCGGCCTGCCGTTGCGTGGCGTGATTCATGCAGCGGGAGAGCTCGATGACGGCGTGCTGCGCAAGCTGACACCGGAGCGCTTTGAACGCGTCATGCACGCGAAAATCGACGGCGCGTGGGTGCTGCATGAGCTGACCCAAGCCACTCCGCTCGACTTCTTTGTGATGTATAGCTCGGCCGCCGGACTTCTGGGGTCGCCAGGACAAGCCAACTACGCGGCAGCCAATACGTTCCTCGATGCGCTTGCCCACCACCGCAAAGCGCAGGGTTTGCCCGGGCTCAGCATCAACTGGGGTGTCTTTGCGGATGTCGGGATGGCGGCGGACCAAGACGGCCAGGTCCAGCGTCTCACGCTACGCGGAATGCGCAGCCTGAAGCCGGAGGAAGGTCTGCACATCCTGAAATCGCTGCTCTCAAGCAACGATGCGCAAGTAGGAGTGGTTCCCATCAACCTACGGCAATGGGGCGCGTTCCATCAGTCGGTGGCGACGTCGGCACGACTTTCGGCCTTGCGGACCAGCCAACATGAATCGAGCGTTCGTGACGGCGACCCAGCACTCCTTGCCAGCCTGCGTGCCGCCCCGTCGGAACAGCGCGCCGCGCTGCTCGCCGAGCAGATGCGCGGACAAGTTGCACAGGTGCTTCGTACTGCCAAAGAGCAGATCGATCCGAGCACGCCACTGACCAGCCTGGGACTGGATTCGCTGATGGGTCTGGAACTTCGCAACCACATCGAGTCGGCGTTCGGCTTGCGCGTGCCGGTGACAATTCTCTGGACGTATCCGACCCTGGCGGCGCTCAGCGAGCACCTGGCCGGTCAGCTCTTCCCAGCGGAATCGGTCTGCGCGCCTCACCCCGTGCAGGCGGCAGCAGGAGTGATGCCGAGCGACACCGCAGCGGTGCCAATGGATGACAGCGAGCTGCTCGCGATGCTCGATGACGAGTTAGCACTGGCCAAAAAACCCGGAGCCTAAGCCACCATGTCGCAACAAGAGACCCTGCTGCGAGAACGGCTTCGCGATGCAGCGCTGGCGCTGCGTGAGCTGCGTCTGGAGCGTGATGCGCTGCGGAAAGAGAAGACCGAGCCGATCGCGATTGTAGGGATCGGCTGCCGACTGCCCGGATCTGCCAGCAGTCCAGAGTCGTTCTGGGAGCTGCTGGAAACAGGCCGCGATGCAATCGTGCCGCTGGAGGCGCGCTGGAATTTGGTCGGCAAACATCCCGATCCACAAGTCCCACGCTGGGCGGGTCTTTTGACGACTCCGGTGGACACGTTCGATCCATCGTTTTTTGGAATTTCGCCCAGAGAAGCGCGTGCAATGGACCCGCAGCAGCGACTGCTTCTGGAGGTCGCCTGGGAATCGCTTGAAGACGCGGGAATCGTGCCGGAGTCGCTCAAGCAGAGTCGCACCGGAGTGTTTGTCGGGGCCTGCGCCAATGACTACGCAGACCTGGCCGTACAGCAGCCGGAAGCGGACCAGGATGCCTACTTGGCAACGGGAAATATGCTCAGCATTTTGGCCGGGCGTTTGTCGTATACGCTGGGACTGCAAGGGCCGTGTGTGACTCTCGACACCGCGTGCTCATCATCGCTGGTCGCGATTCATCTAGCCGGTCGAAGCCTGCGCAGTCGGGAGTGTGATCTGGCGCTTGCCGGTGGCGTAAACCTGATCTTGTCGCCCGACAGCATGACTGCTTTGTCGCGAACGCAGGCTTTGTCACCTGACGGTCGATGTCGAACTTTTGATGCGTTGGCAAATGGCTACGTGCGCGGCGAAGGCTGCTGTGTGCTGGTTCTCAAGCGACTCGGAGATGCAGAGCGAGACGCAAACCGCATCTGGGCCGTCATTCGCGGCAGCGCTGTCAACCAAGATGGACGCTCGACCGGGCTGACCGCACCGAATGTGCTCTCGCAGCAGTCCCTCCTCCGCGAGGCGCTGAGCGATGCAGCGATTGCCCCGGAAGCTGTCGGCTATGTCGAGACGCACGGAACCGGAACAGCACTTGGCGATCCGATCGAAGTGCAGGCGCTACAGACGGTGCTCGGAACCCCACGAAGCGACGGAAGCGTATGTGTACTTGGCGCGCTCAAGACCAACATCGGACACCTGGAAGCGGCCGCTGGCGTCGCGGGCGTGATCAAGGCCGCGCTGGTGTTGGCCAAGGAACGTATTCCCAAAAACCTGAACCTGCGGACGCTCAATGCCCACATCGAGCTGGAAGGCAGTGCGCTCACGCTGGCGAAAGAGGCGATGTCATGGCCACGGGCTGCAAAGCCACGAATCGCCGGAGTCAGCGGGTTTGGACTGAGCGGAACCAATGCGCACATCGTGCTCGAAGAAGCGCCAGCCTCTGCGCGTGCGGAAACCGTCCCGGCGTCCGCGCTACCCTTTCTGCTCAGCGGTCGCAGCACATCGGTGTTGTCTGCACAAGCGCAGCAGTTGCGGATTTTCCTTCTTTCACATCCCGATGTGGCGCTCGCGGATGTCGCGTACACACTCGCGTGCAAGCGCACGCACTTCAATGATCATCGGGAATGCATGGTGGCCAGCCAGCGTGAGTCGCTGGTCGAAGAACTGGCCGCGCTAGCGGAGGGACGGAGCAGCCCGCACAGTAGAACCACGGTTCCCCGCACAACGGGCAAGCTGGCGTTGCTTTTTACTGGACAAGGAAGTCAGCGACCGATGATGGGAGCCAGCTTGGCGCAGGCGTTTCCGCCGTTTCGCGAGGCGCTCGATGCGGTGCTGGCAGTCATCGATCCTCTGCTTCCGCAACCTCTGCGGGCGGTGATGTCTGCCGAAGCCGGAACGCCGCCCGCGCTACTCCTCGAACAAACAGAGTATACCCAGCCGGCGCTGTTTGCCCTGCAAGTGGCGCTGTACCGCTGCATCGAAGGACTTGGGATTCGGCCCAATCTCTTGCTCGGGCACTCGGTGGGAGAGATTGCCGCTGCTCACATAGCCGGCATCCTTTCGCTTGGCGATGCGTGTCGGTTGGTGGTGGCGCGTGGACGGCTCATGCAAGCGCTGCCCGCGAAGGGAGCGATGGTGGACCTGCAAGCGACAGAGTCGGAGGTACGGTCGCTGCTTGGGGGAAGGGAACAGGTGGTGGACATCGCGGCGGTGAATGGTCCGCAGCACACCGTGATCTCTGGGGAAGAGGAAGCCGTGCTGGCGATTGTCCAGCAGCTTCAGGCACGCGGACGCAAATGCAAACGACTTGCAGTAAGCCACGCGTTTCATTCGCCGTGCATGGAGGCGATGCTGCCCGCGTTTGCTCAGATCGTTGCGCAGCTTTCGTTTCACAAGCCCCGCATCGGCATCGTGTCGAGCACAAGCGGAGAGCTTTCGTCCGAATCGGAGATGGCACAGCCAGCCTATTGGGTGGAGCAAGCACGCCGGACGGTTCACTTCGAACGAGCGATGGTCTCTCTCGGCAAGCTCGGCACCCGGCGCTATCTTGAGCTGGGGCCAGGCGGTGTGCTGTGCGCGCTTGGTGCAGAGTGTCTGTCCGATGCCGTGTTGGCGCAAAGCGCGCTGGTGCCGCTTCTGCGTAGCAATGGCGGGGAGCATCGTGCGTTTCTGCAAGCGCTCGGACAACTACACGTTCACGGACAGAGCGTTGATTGGGATGCCCTGCTGCGACCGATAAAGCCACGGCAAGTGGATGTCCCAACCTATCCATTTGAGCGTCAGCGCTGCTGGCTCGATGCCCCGCGCCGCAAAGAGCCCACTGTCTCTGCCCCCGGCATCTGTTCCATCGCACATCCGCTGCTATCCTTTGCACTTCCGTTGGCCGATGGCGATGGCTGTGTGTTTGCCGGTCTTCTCTCGACCCAGACAGACCCTTGGCTGCTGGAGCACTCGGTCTACTCGGTGCCGATTTTCCCAGGCACTGGCTTTCTCGAACTGGCGCTGGTGGCAGCTCAGCAGCTCGATCTACCGGGCATCCAAGAGCTTGAGCTTTCGTCACCGCTGTCCCCATCGGAACAAGCGCCGACCCAGCTTCAACTGCGGGTGCGACCACCAGATGCCAAAGGGAATCGATCGTTTGTCCTTAGCAGTCGAGCCCACAGCGAGTCGCTCAAGACACCGTGGGTCCAGCACGGAAGCGGCGTGTTTTCTCAGGCCGCACGGCCATTCGATCATTCCGCCATCACCGCATGGCCGCCGCCGCAAGCAGAGTCGGTCGATCTGCCTGGGCTTTATGAGGCCTTTTCCGAGCGTGGTCTGAGCTACGGACCAGCGTACCGGGGTCTGCGTGCGGTCTGGAAAGCGAAAGACGCAATCTATGTCGAGGCGCAGCTCCCGGATGAACTTCACAAAGACGCATCGCGCTTTGGCATCCACCCCGCGCTGCTGGACACGACCCTGCATGGTCTGGCAGCGGTCCTTTCCGCAGATTCCGAAGAAGCTGCCGTGATGCTGGTCGGCTGGCAAGAAGTCCGCTTGTTTTCATCGGGCACCAAAGCGCTGCGAGCTCGGATTGCGCGCATTTCCACGCAGGAGGGAGAGCGAGCATCGACGTCTGTGGTTGCGTGGACAGAGAGCGGACAGCCGGTGCTCATGGTTGATCAAGTGACGCTCCAGCGGGTGCAGTCACGACAGCTTCTTTTGGCCCGCTCGCAGCATCTGCTGCATGTGGTCAAGTGGCTGCCGGCCCGCGCAGAAAGCCCGCATCCCCGGCAGGGAGAAACCTGGGTTCTTTCGTCGGAGTTGTCGCCGTTTCAGAATCTGGGAGCGGCGGCTTTTACGAGCATCGAAGCGCTGTCGCTCCGACTTCAATCGGTGGGTCCACCCGTGCAGCTCATCTTCGATGTAGCGACCGACTCAACGCAGCTCAAGCCTCTTGCTGCGCATGCGCGGACGGCAGCGCTCCTTCCGGTCCTACAGACATTCCTGCGCGATGAACGGCTGGCCGAAACAGAGCTCGTGATTCTGACCCACGGAGCCGTCTGGATCGAACCAGAAGGAGGCCTAGACGCCATCGAACAAGCACCGATCTGGGGCTTTGTCCGCAGTGCAGCAAGCGAGCACAGAAACCGGCGTTTGCGGCTGTTGGATGTGGATCGCCACAGCACAGCAGAGCAGGTTCGGACCGCGCTGCAAACCACGACAGAGCCAGAGCTGGCGCTGCGTGCTGGGACACTGCGAGTGCCTCGGCTGACCACCTTTGTGGGTAGCCCGCAATCGACCACAACCGCAGCTCTGGAGCCGCTCCACCGAATCAGCCAAGGAACCGTCCTGGTCACCGGAGGAACCGGCGAGCTGGCGATGCTCCTGAGTCGGCACTTGGTGATGAGGCACGGCGCACGCCATGTCGTGCTGGTTTCTCGTCGAGGAATACAGTCCCCTGGGGCAGAAGAGCTGGTTCGGCAGCTTGGCACCCACGGAGCGACCGTGCAGGTCGTTTCTTGCGATGTCGGCAATCGGAAGGCTCTCGCAGCCGTCATCGAATCGATTCCGTCCAAGGTTCCGCTGCGGGCCGTGTTCCACTTGGCGGCTGTGCTTGATGATGCCCCGGTGACCGCTCTCTCGCCCGAGCGCATCGCCCGCGTCTTTGCGCCCAAGCTCGATGCTGCGTGGCACTTGCACACGCTCACGGAGTCGCTCGATCTCGATGCGTTCGTGCTGTTTTCCTCTGCGGCGAGCGTCCTGGGTCCACCTGGACAAGCCAGCTACGCGGCGGCCAATGCATTCCTAGACGCTCTGGCCTACCATCGACGACACTGTGGGCTGCCCGGGCAGAGCGTCGCATGGGGTCCGTGGCAGTCGGCAGGCGGAGGGCTTACGGCCACCCTGACGAAAGCTCAGCTCGATCGACACCAGAACCGAGGGTTTGGCCTGCTGACCGAAGACGTTGGACTGGCGCTGCTCGATGCGGCCCTCTGCTCGACTGAGACGCTGCTGATTCCGATTCGGCTGTATTCGGATCGACTGCGAGCGTTTTCCGCTCTCGCGCCACCGATTCTGTGGGATCAGCTCGCTTCCGTTCATGCGCGCACCAACGATTCCGACCGTGCCGACGCACGCACGCTCCTGACACGGCTGCATACGCTGCCCGCAAATGAACAGCTCCGCGAAGTCCAGCAGCTTGTCTTGCGTGAGGTAGCCATCGTACTGGGGATGCCAAGTGGCACGGAGCCAACGCCCGAGCAAGCGCTGCGTAATCTCGGTCTAGACTCTCTGATGATTGTCGAGCTACGTAACCGCCTTCAGGCTCTGCTTGACATTCGCTTCGAGCTACAGACCATCTGGCGGCTCGCCAATCTGCGCGAGCTTGCTGCCGAGCTTCAGCGCCTGCTGACGCAGCAGACCGCTGCTGTTCCGATGCGGGTCACTCCGGAAACCACAACCGCACCCCTTGCCGCCAGTCGGCCTGTCTTCGCTCCACTCTCCGCTGGGCAGCAGCGGCTCTACTTTCTCGATCGAGTGCTGACGCTCCGCCATACCTACAACGTCTCGCTGGCGGTTCGGCTGCCCACTCCGCTCTCTGTCGATCTGCTGCGGACTGCGCTGGAACAGGTCATGGCGCGTCACGAGCAGCTCCGCATGTGCATACAGGAACAGGACGGACCGCCGAGACAGCGCATCCTGCCATGGGTGGAAGCACCGCTTGAAGAGCATGCGCTACCCGCCGATACAGACCAAGCAGACAGCACGATTCGACGGTTGGTCGATCAGGAAGTTCAGAGACCGTTCCTGCTTTCACAAGCGCCCCTGTTTCGCGTGCTCTACATCCGATTGGGACAAAGCGCGTCGGCGCTGGGAATCATCTGGCACCACATCGCCACCGATGGTGCATCGGTCGCAATCTTTCTGTCCGAGCTGTCTACGGCCTATCAAGCGGCGCAGCACGGCGAACAGAGAGAACTCGCAGCCGGTCCCTCCTACGCACTGTATGCGCAGCGCCAGCGTGAGTGGCTTCAATCCGAAGCGAGCAGTGCGCAGCGAAGCTACTGGGCGAGCAAGCTTGCAGGGCTCCCCAGCTTGGAATTGCCAAGTGATCGACCCGTGACTCGTCAGCGTACAGAGCGCGGAGGACTGATCCCGTTCTCGATTCCTTCTGCGGTGGTCACCCGGATCGATGCGCTGGCAAAGGAGTTGCGTACCACTCCGTTTGTGATCGTGATCGCGGCCTGGTCTGCGCTCCTTTCGCGTCTCTCCGGTCAGCAAGACTTCGCGATTGGTTCGACGATGCTGGGCCGCTCCGAAGAGAGCGTTCGCGATGCCATCGGCTTCTTTGTCAACACGCTGCCACTGCGCTGTCTGCTGCACGGTGAGCCGACTGCTCAGCAGTACATCGAACGGCTTCATCAAGAGCTGTGGTCCGCGCTCGATCACCAAGAGCTGCCTCTCGATGAGATTGTTCGAGTCGTCACACCGGACAGACAGCCCGGTTTCATCGGCAGCCCGCTGTTTCGCACCTGCGTTTCCTACAACGAATTTCGCGAGGCCCTGGACTCCTTTGGCGGACAGCCTGCGGTCGTGGTGTGTGACCCGGTCATCGAAAGAGTCGGCGGTACCAGCAAGTTTGATCTGACGCTGTCGGTCATGAGGCACCCATCGGGATTCTCTGCGGCGCTGGAGTATTCCAGCGATCTGTTTGATGAAGAAACCATCAAACAGTGGGCGAAGCGATTCCTGCTCCTGCTTTCGGCGTTGGTGGAGCAGCCGCAGCAGAAGGTCTATGCACTGCCGCTTCTGTCTGCGGATGAAACCCAGCGGATGCTTTATGAATGGAACGACACGACCGCTGCGTATCCGCAGGATCGCTGCATTCATCAGATATTTGAAGATCAGGTGACGAAGACTCCAGACACCGTGGCACTAGTCTATCAAGACATGCAACTGAGCTACCGTGCGCTCAATGCCAAAGCCAACCAGCTTGCGCATCGGCTACGCACGCTGGGCGTCGGCCCCGACAAACTGGTTGCTTTGTACGTCGAGCGCTCGATCGAGATGGTGGTTGCGATCTTGGGTGTACTAAAGGCGGGAGGAGCCTATGTTCCGATCGATTCAGACTCCCCCACAGAGCGCGTCGACTTTATGATCAAAGACACCGTTCCGGTGGCGATCCTGACGCAGAGACTTCTGCTTGGCAATCTTCCGCCAGTCGCAGGGCAGACCATCTGTCTGGACGATCAAGACCTGTGCGCAGAAGAATCGGAAAGCAACCTCGATTGCATCGCATCTCCGACAAGCTTGGCCTATATCATCTACACTTCTGGATCCACCGGACGACCCAAAGGTGTGCAGATGGAACAGCATGCGGTCAACAACCTTCTGCAAGCGCTGAATCGTCGTGCGTGGGGGAGTCCGCCGCTGCACACAACCATGCTGGCACCGATCTTCTTTGACATGTCGGTCAAGCCTCTGTTTGGCGCGCTGCTGTACGGGCATACGCTGTATATCGTCGACAAAGACACCCGCCGTGATGGACGAGCTCTGCTTTCCTTCTTCCAGCGTCACAAGATTGAATGGAGCGATTGTACTCCTTCCATCTTGGCCATGCTGGTGGATGCGGGGCTTTCAACCTGTCAGCCGCTCGCTCTGCAAGTTCTGCTCTGTGGCGGAGAAGCACTGTCCACCGCGCTCGTCGCCAGCGTCTATGATCCAGGGCATCGCAACGCGCTGCAGATCATCAACGTGTATGGACCAACAGAGACTTGCGTAAACGTGAACGCCAACCCGGTCACTGCCCAGACGCTCGATCGAACGCGTGCGGTGGTACCAATGGGAAGACCGTTTGAAAACACCCAGCTCTACGTTTTGGATTCCCACCTACAGCCCGTTCCGGTTGGTGTTCAAGGCGAGCTACACATCAGCGGAGTGGGTCTGGCACGCGGCTATCTGAACCAGACCGCGCTGACCGCTGAAAAGTTCATCCGCAATCCGTTCCTTTCCGATCTGGATGCGCGGATGTACAAGACCGGCGATCTGGTGCGCTATCTATCGGACGGAACCATCGAGTTTCTGGGCCGCATCGATCATCAAATCAAACTTCACGGCTATCGCATAGAACTCGGAGAGATCGAGTCCGTCTTACGGTCCCACTCCGAAGTCGCAAGCTGCGTGGTCCTGGCCCGCGAAGACAGCACCAAGCAGAAGCGGCTGTTTGCATATGTCGTTCCGCAGCCTGGCCATACGCTGTCGGTGGACGCGCTACGCACGCACCTGGCCAAGCAGCTTCCGGCGTACATGATTCCCACCGCCATTGTCTGTCTGTCCGAGCTGCCGCTGACCCGTAACGGCAAGGTCGATCGGAACGCGCTCCCCGATCCGATACCTTCTGCGGAATCGGTTTCCTTTGTGCCACCGGAAGGTCCACTGGAATGCGCGCTTTCTGATCTCATTTCGTCGGTACTACACAGGCCACGCATCGGCAGACATGAGGATCTCTTTGCGTGCGGCCTCGACTCTCTTTTGGCGGTTCGCATCGTCACCCGCGCCGAGCAAGCCGGCCTGGCGCTGAGTGTGAATCAGATCTTCCGCAATCCCCAGATTGCCCAGCTTCGCGTAGCAATGACCGGCAGCGTGCGCCCAAGTCACCTCCTTCCCTTACGCGAAGGGCACATTCCGGGCAGTGTGGTTCTTCTCCCAGGTGCAGGTGGCGTGCTTCATCACGCACACGATGTGGCGCGAGCGCTCGATATCGGCATGTCTGTCTATACGGTGATGTCGCCAACACTGGTTGACTCCGCAGCGCCGCCCGTTTCGGTTGCAGAACTTGCGCTGCGCTATGCCAACGATCTGTGCCAACAGATTCCACAGGGAAGGCTGATCTTGGTGGGCTACTCGTTTGGTGGTGCGGTGGCGATCGAGCTGGCCGAAGCACTCCGGGCGCAGCAGCGAGAAGTCGATCAGATCATCCTGATCGATACCCGACCCATTCCCCAGCACGCGGAACTAGATGGGAAGACGGCGCTGGCAGGGCTCGTCGAAGCGCTCGGCCTTTCGCCCCAGCGCCTATCGGATGTGACACAGCCCGATGAGCTCTCTGCGCTGACGTCTCTGCTCGCACCGGATGTGAAGGAAGCCCAGGGTCTGCGCAGCTTCCTCTTGCAAGTGCTGGAAGGTGCACAGCATGCCACCCAGCTCTTTGCAAAGTGGTCGGCGCACATTCCCAATCTGCCGGTTCATCTGCTGCGAACCGAGGAACAAGACGCAACGAGCCTAGACTACGGCTGGAGTCGATATGGAGCACTCAGCAGCGTACAGACCATCGCTGGTCAGCACCACAGCCTGCTGCGGAGTCCCTATCTGAACGGCACGATGCGGGCGATTGCTGCGCTCATCAAGCAGGGAAGATTGTCCAGTTAGAGCGGACAATCCTCCCATTTTCTTCGCTATTGTTTGGCAGTTTGGCTGGAACGTACCAGTTGCGAGACGCCAAACGCGGTGAAGTGCTCGATCAGATCGGCAGCGCGCTCCGCTCCACCGGCCAGCTTGAACAGAGACTGAAGCGCCGGAATGGGCCTGCGGAACGAGTTGTCTTCCAGCACGCGTACCACGGCACGACGCAGCTCTTCCGGTGTGAAGGTGGACTTGTTGAGCGCAACGCCAACGCCAGCATCTTGCACGCGCACTGCCATCTCGCGCTGTCCGGCCATCATCGGAATCCCAACCACCGGAGTCCCAGCAGCAATGGACTCGTAGACGCTGTTGACGCCACAGTGAGAAATGAACACGCGTACATTGTCATGGGACAGAACCGCTGACACAGATGGAACCCACGACTCGATCCGGACGTTGTCAGGAATCTTGTGGGAGCGGATCGCCTCCTGAAGCTCGCGCTTGAGCACCCACAGGACACGGAACCTATCGGATGCAAACGCTGCCAGCATGCGCTCGATCACATCGCGTGAAGCCAGCGCCAGCGTTCCTAGGTTGGCATAGACCACGGGCAGACCACTTTCAAACCAGGCCTTGTAATCCGCGGGCAGCGGCTCTGGATCGGACAGCATGGGTCCGAGTGCAAAGACCAGCGGTGACAGCG
>CALLYL010000736.1 GCA_937859535.1 uncultured Myxococcales bacterium | reverse complement strand
GAAGGGGGTCCGTGCCAAGTGCTTGTCGATTCCGAGACCAATCGATACTGGCCCGGAGATTGTCCCCGGCTCACGGTTCCAGCGACGCCAGGGCTTCAGCTTGGGCTCACGGTCTTCCCTCTGGCGGGTCGTGCTCCCCGCTGGGTGCAGGGTCTTGGTATGGAGGCCGGGTTCGAACTCTGGCCTACCCATCGTCTCTGTGCAAATGCTGATTCGAGCGGCGTGTGTAGCGCAGGTGAAGTCACCGCCAACCGAGTCCGTGTCGCAGCGGGCTTGCGCTGGGAGGTAGCTCCTTGGCAGAAGCGGGGGTCGGCCCGATTTGGCATCTACGTCCGATACGGTTTCGACCGGCTGGAGTTGTCAGCCGACGCAGATCCGACCACCATCCGGAGCCTGCCGAGCCTCAGCAATCAGTTCGTGGACAGCGGTCTGTCCTTGAACGTTCCGCTGGTGCTCCGCGAGAACTTCGCAATCCGAACCGATCTGCGCATCGGCTACCTCGCTCCGTTGAGCTATGGTGAACTGACAACTTCGCCGGCTGCCGAGCCGGACCGACCTAGATTCGGTGAGATCCGCAGGGGAGATGGCGTCAGAATCCAAGCCTCGCTTCTCGATGTTTGTCCGTGGCGGGGCCTGACGGTTCAGCTGATCGCGGCCTATCAGCTGATGATTGTGCAGATGAATGG
This sequence comes from uncultured Myxococcales bacterium, assembly GCA_937859535.1. Lineage (GTDB taxonomy): Bacteria > Myxococcota_A > Polyangia > Palsa-1104 > JAEUJZ01 > JAEUKA01. The sequence goes on along the minus strand of CALLYL010000736.1, from coordinate 4,626 downwards.
AACCGCACCATCGAGTGTTCCTCTGCCTGTCTTCCTGGTTGCCCGTATCGATGATCATCGCCTGAGCACAGGAGTGCAAATCGGATATCGGTATTAATTTACAAAACACCGCTGGATCAGCGGTCGAAATAACAGTCTGGTCGTGAGGATCACTATGCAGTGGAAAGCATTTATTGCGGCCTTTCTCCTCTTAATGGCCTGCGGCACCGAAGCTCGCTTCCAATCGTACTGCAGCCCTTCTGGTGTAAAGCGGCGGTACGTCAGCACGCAAATTCGATTACCGAATATAGCGCAGGATTTCGCGGCAGATTTTGATGGAAATATGAAATCAGAAAACAATTTATCAGGGCTATCCATTGTCTTTGGCGGAATTGCCTCTCTTGGCAATGGAACCTTAGAAGAGATTATCAACAAAAAAGTCAGTACTACCGGTCAAGGACTGGTGCTGTTTGAACTCCAAGCAGATGACATTCAGCCGGGCTGTGGGGCGATTTCGATTGGAATGGGCCGCACTCCAGATGGAAGTACGCCACGGTTTGACGGAACTGACCAATTGAAGATCGAACTGGGACATCGCCTGACAACGCTTGCTGCCAGCGGAACAGCAGCCCAACTTGAGACAACTCCTTATTCACAACTAACCATGCGTGAAGCACGGCGAATCGATTTGCTGTTACCGGTAAACAGCTCGGTGCTGCATTTGCGACTCTATGGTGCCCACATCTCTCTGAGAAAAATCGACGACACTCATATCGAAGGTCAAATCAACGGGGTCATTCACAAAAACGACATCGATCCAACCTTCGTGCCATTTCTTGCCCGTGAAATGACGACCACTCTCAATGAAAATCCGAACTCAGCTCTGCTCAAAATGAGAATTCCTTTTGTTGAAGCGCCCGGTTCTCCGGTGTCTGAGCAAAAGTGCATGCTGCCTGAGCGTTGTTGTAGAACGAATCCTATGACTTGTAAATTTCTGCCTGCCGAGATAAGAGAGCAACTGAAGAAATCTGATTTTGCTGACCCTGATGTGCAAGTATTCCATGGCCTAGATTGGCAACCAGTGCCTGATGGCACAGAGAAGAACGGCTATTCTGTCGGTATCGGTTTTCAGGCCGTTGCGGCTGACTTTTCACCCAGTTGTTCTTCGGATAGCTTTTGTCAAGTTACCCAATCTTCTAGCATTGGCATGATTCGAGGAGCAGGCTGGGGGAGTCGACTTAGTGATGCCTGGATACTCACCGCGGACGGTACCTTCCTTCATTTTGATGGGCTAAACTGGCGAAAAGAACTCGACAATCCTGACATGAAAGGCGGATGGGGAATGGGGGGCCGCACCTATGATGACATTTGGACTTCGTATTTCAAAATGGATGTTGTGAAGATGGTTCACTGGGATGGTGCGTTTTGGAATGAATCTGACGCCCCAGCCCAGTCGACCTTTCGCGCCTTTGTGACTGATGGTGACAAGGGATTTATTACGGTAGGTACTGATGGTCCAAAACCTGGCATTGGAGGCGGAATTTTTCAGTATGACGGTACGAAATGGAGCATAGTTCCTTCATCCGAACAGAAGCAATATACGGGCATTACATCACTTCCGTCTGGTGAAGCTTGGGCAGCTGGCTCCATCGGAATATTCTCTTACAGATCAAATGGCAACTGGGGACCAGCACCCGTCCTTCCGAGTATTAAGGGCTACGAGGTTCGATCTGTGTACGGCTCAGCCTCAGATAATGTTTGGGCGTTTGGCACCAAGGTTGGAGCTACTGCTGAATGCATGCGGTTTGATGGAACGTCATGGACCTCAATGAAGTCTTGTTCTGATAATTTGCATTCTGCATTCCGGATTGCATGGGCCAGTGGTCCAAATGACATCTGGGTGGCAACTGAAGATGGCCATGTTGCCCGACATCGATCGGTAAATAATTATAATGATTGGCAATCTCTCGATGCCCGTCCAGACTCCGGCAAGTACTCAACATATCAAATATTTGGCGCTGAGCGTGATGTTGTCTGGATGCCGCTGAGTAATACGATTTTAATGCGTTATCAGCCATAGTATATGAGAAAGACTGCGCCTGTTTGCTCAATGTAAGTTTGGAAGGCAAGATCCGACAAGGGCCCACAGCAAGCCATCGAGACAGGCGCAGCCTTCCGCCTGCCCAACTCCCGGTGCCGCTCCGAGCATGTCAATGCCGCCGACCGCTCGAATGCGAACCAAGCCGTCGGCAGTTCCCAAGCCTGGCATCGATAGTTGCGGATCGACCGGTTGGAGCTGGCAGCGACTCGCAGCCTGCGTGGGGCAATTCTGGTCAGTCGCGCTCTGGCCTACGGACGAGTCGCCCAGCGAGGCAAGGCCGCTGCAGTGCTGTGGGCTCCGAAAACGACAAAGCAGCCGACCGCTCGGACGAGGACCAAGCCGTGGGCAGTTCCCAAGCCCGGCACCAATGGATGCCGATCGACCCGATGCGAGCCGCCCCGTCGGGAAAGGCCGTCACGAGCGGTGGCCTCCGATCGCAGCAGAGCAGCCGACCGATCTGACGCGAGCCGAGCGTCGGCAGCTCAAGGTCCGGCATGAATGAGCGTCGATCGGCCCGTTGGACGTAACCGCAGCGTGCCACCTGGGCAGTCCCACTAAGGCCGATCGCGATCCGGCATGCGGGGAGGTCGACGAGCGCGGCAACTCCGATGCGGTGCGGCCTGCCATCAAGCAGCGAGCGGCGAAAGCGGAGTTTCTTCGAGTGGACCGGAGTGTATTCCTCTGCACAATTTCTCGAAGCGCTCCCTTGGTCTTTGTGTACCCTGGCGCATCGTCTTCGCCACACAGGACCAAACCATGACCATCGGACGGAATGATCCTTGCCCATGCGGCAGCGGAAAGAAATTCAAGCGCTGCTGCGCCGCCCAAGAAGCCGTGCCCCCCCCGTCGGCTTACGAGCCGCTCTTCGGATGAAAGGAGGCGTTGCGTTTGACTCCTCCGCGAACGCATACCGCGCCATCGTTCGATGGTGGGACAACGCCGAGTGCATCGGGGAACCGCAGCAGTGGGAGTCCTCGGAGACCTTCTCAACGGAGGAGGCCGCCATGGCCTACTACAAAATCCGCATCCGGCCAGAGCTAACGCGCCTCATGTCGGATGCTGCACAAAAGGAGAAAGGCGGTACCTTCCTGCACCGACGGCTGGAGTAAGCTCGGAGGAGTGCCGACAAGCATCCATCGGTTCCCATGTCCGGCGCCTCGCAGCGACGAGTGAAGCGGTCTCCACATGCTCCTGCTGAAGTTCCGCCAGAAAAGCACGCTGTCACTCTATGAACCCATTTCGCACCGTGCTAGTTTCCTCGACATCACATCGCCATGAAGACCACAATCGATCATCTTCCCGACGACCAGCAGCAGAAACTGCAGGCCATTACGGCTGTGTTCACAAGCCCTGATGTGGCGATTCCTGTGGACATGCTCATCCTGTTTGGTTCGCGTGCGCGCGGCGATTGGGTGGACGATCAGGAGACGGGCTACAAAAGTGACTACGATTTGCTGGTTGTCGTCGAGAACGAAAAGCAGGTGAACGACCTGACGGTGTGGGGGGAGCTTGAACGGAAGGTGCGCGATATCATCGGGGACACACCGCTCACGTTCATCGTTCACGACATCAAGTTCGTGAACAAAGAGATTCGGGTAGGGCAATACTTTTTCGGCGATATTGCGAACGAAGGAGTGATGCTCTTCGACAGGCGTCGGTTTTCCCTCGCAAAACCGAAAGCGCTGAACGCGCAGGAACGGCTCGCGCTGGCGGAGCGGAATTTTGAAAACTGGTACGACAGTGCGGGGAAGTTCTGGCGTGGGAGTCGTGACTATGGAGCGAGGCAGTGGCTCAAGGAAGCGGCATTCCTACTCCATCAGGCGACGGAGCGTTACTATCACGCGGCCATTCTGGTGTTCACCGGATACAAACAGAGAACTCACGACATCGAGCTGTTGGGAGTCCAAGCCGGAGAGCAGCACGCGCTGATGGTAGACCTCCTTCCCAAGACAGAGCCCGACGACAAACACCTGTTTGATCTTCTCAAAAAGGCATACATCGACGCCAGGTACTCGATGTCGTATCGAATCACGGCAGACGAACTGGTGGAGCTACAAAAGAGAGTCCTCCTACTCGCAGACAGAGTGCGAGCGGCCTGTCTGGAAAAGATCGCGACGTTCTGCGGAGCGGACGCGATGCGCAAGGATTTACCGAGTCCTCCGACGCTGAGCGAGCCGGTGCTTCAGAATCTCCCACCTCCTCCCACCGATCCACAGGAGTTTGGAAAGTGGGCGCAGAGCTTGTCCGAACTCGCGGAACAGAGAGCGGAGCTGCGCTGGCAGGAAGGTCGAGCGGAGGGAATCCAGGTTGGCGAGGAGAAAGGCCGCACCGAGGGGTTTCAGGCCGGTGAAGAGAAAGGAATCCAGATCGGCGAAGAGAGAGGACTCGCGGGTCTACGCGACGGAATCTTGATGGTCCTCCGTTCGCGTGGCGTGCCGATTCCTGCGGAGGTAGAGGCGCGGATACTGGCTTGCAAGGATATTCTTCTGCTCAGCGCGTGGCTACAGCGCGCGGTGACGCTCTCACATGCAGAGGAGATCACGAGC
>CALLYL010000735.1 GCA_937859535.1 uncultured Myxococcales bacterium | reverse complement strand
GATTGGCACGCTCGATGGCGCCAACGTCGAGATCCGCGACTTCGTGGGCCCCGAAAACTTCTTCCTGTTTGGCCTCACCGCCGATGAGGTGAGTGCCAAGAAGGCGACCTACAACCCGTGGGAGTATTACCGCCAGAGCCCGCGCCTTCAGCAAGCGATTGACCTCATCCGCTCCGGCTTCTTTTCGTACGATGAGCCGGGCCGGTATCTGCCACTGCTCGATGCGCTGCTACCGCGTGACGAACGGCCGGGCCATGGCGATGCGTTCCTGGTGCTCGCTGACTTCGATGCCTACGCCGCGTGCCAGGCGCAGGTCGACCAAGCGTATCGAAACCCCGCCAAGTGGACCGAGATGGCCATCCACAACATCGCCCGCACCGGCTACTTCTCCTCGGATCGCTCGGTCCGCGAATACGCCGAAAAAATCTGGAACGTGAAGCCGGTGAAGCTCGTATAAAGGCTCGCGATGCTTCACCAACTCTCGCTGACAAACGTCGGTCCCGCCGCCCAGTTAGATATCGACTTTGGTCCTCGCGTCACTCTGATTACCGGCGACAACGGCCTGGGAAAGAGCTTCCTACTCGACATCGCCTGGTGGGCACTGACCAGAACCTGGGCGCACTACCCGGCGCGTCCCACGAGCGGCAGCAAAGACAAGTCGATCATCTCGTTCGCGTTCGATAGCCAGACCAAGCCCGTCTCCCATCCCAGTGAGTTCGACTGGAAGAGTCAGACCTGGAAGTCCAAGCGAGGACGCCCGGCCAGCCCCGGAATGGTCCTGTACGCCCAAGTCGACGGGAGCTTCTCGGTGTGGGATCCCGCTCGCAACTATTGGAAGCAGCACCAAGCCAAAGGCATTGACACCCCCAATCGCCCAGATGCCTACCAGTTCCGGGCCTCGGAGGTATGGGACGGTCTGGAGCGAAAGAACCCAAACGACGCGGCCCGTACCGAAGTGCTGTGCAACGGGCTGATTCGCGACTGGGCCTCTTGGCAAAAAGAAAAGGGTTCTGCCTTTGCGCAGCTCAGCACGGCACTCGAGACGCTGTCCCCAACAGCAATCGAGCGGCTCGCACCGGGTGGGTTGACTCGGATCAGCTTGGACGATGCCCGAGACATGCCGACCATCCAGATGCCCTATGGGAAAGAGGTCGCGATCGTCCACGCCTCCGCAGCCATCCGTCGCATCGCGGCGCTCGCATACTTGCTGGTGTGGACGTGGCAAGAGCACGCCCGTGCCAGCAAGCTGCTCAATCAGGACACGACCAATCAGATCATCTTTCTGATTGATGAGATCGAAGCTCACCTCCATCCAGCGTGGCAGCGTCGAATCCTCCGCTCGCTGATGAACGTCATGTCGGCGATTTCAAGGGCAGACCAGATTAATGTGCAGGTCATCACGGTGACTCACTCGCCGATGCTGCTGGCCTCGATGGAGCCGGTCTTTGATAACGCCAAGGACGCGCTGTGGATGTTCGATCTGGTGGAAGGTGCCGGTCACAAGGACGTACAGCTCCGGCGGGACGAATGGCACCGGCGCGGCGATGCGTCTGCCTGGCTGCGTTCCGAGGTCTTCGATTTGGGTGAAGCACGCTCACTCGAAGCCCAGAGCGCGATAACCGCTGCACGTACGTTCATGGAAAGAGCCAGCACGGACAAAGCCGAGTTCGAGCGGATCTATGACGCCCTGCGGAAGTCAATGCCGGGAGACGATCCATTCTGGGTCGACTGGCGTGCGTGGGCGTGGCAGAAGGGGCTGCTCCAGTTCCCGAAGGAATCAAAATGATTCGCATCGCGACGGCCACAGAGCCTACTTCCTTTGACAGGAAGGTCCGCAAACCAGGACAAAATGCGCTCGCGCTGCTGGAAGGAAAGGAGCCGCCCCACCGCATGCTTGGAAGAAGACCCAGCGCGACACGGATGCTGAACGGTAAGCCGGTGCCAAGGTCGCTCGACGACTTTCCCTACTGGCGAAAATGTCTGGAGGATCTCTACGCTGCCTACGGCGGAATCTGCGCCTACTACTGCTTTTTTATCGAGCAAGCAACGGGCCCGACGGTCGATCACTTCGTAGCCAAAAGCAACCCCACGGACAGGCAGCTTGCGTATGAGTGGAAGAACTTTCGACTCGCATCAAGCTACGCAAATAGCTGCAAGAACCGGCATCCTGATGTGCTCGACCCGGCAACCATCGAAGACGGCTGGTTCCAGTTGGATCTCCTCACGCTGAGGGTATCCCCAGCGAATTCCTTGACCGAAGGCATCTCGGACCAAGTGAAGAAGACCATCTCGCGACTCAAACTCAATGAGGGGCCAGCGCTGGCTTGTCGAAAGCGAGCCATGGACCGCTTTCGGGCCGGACTCAAACTCAGCTTCCTCGATCATGACCATCCGTTTCTGGCCAAGGAACTACATCGACAAGGGATCTCTCACCAAGAACAGCTCCCGACACTGCCGCTGACCATCACGGAGAGCAGGGAACCCGAGCTTGTGGCCTGATGAAGCTGCTTTTGCCTCGGGAGCACGGCGCGTACGGACAGCTCCTTCTGCCTCTGTGCACTGCGCTGGTGCTGGGAGGCAGGCCGCAATCGGTGAGCTATCTGCTCTGTGCCACAGCGCTGGCACTGTTTTGGGCGCACGAGCCGCTGCTTATCGTACTGGGCCAGCGGGGAACCCGAGCGCGTCGCGAACATGGTCGATGGGCAGGTGTTTTGCTGCTACTGCTGCTGGTGGTAGCGGCTGTCTCGCTGCTCGCGGCGTATCAGCGGCTTCCGGTCCCACTGCGCATCCACTTGGCGATGCCGCTGGGGCTGGGTGGGCTGGTCCTGCCGTGGCTGTTTGCGCGCAAAGAAAAGACCACGGTGGCCGAGCTGCTGGTGGCGACCGCGCTATCGTCGTGGGCCGCGCCGATCCTGCTCAGCAAGGGAGTCTCGACATCCCAGGCGTACCAACTGGTGTGGTCGTTCGCGATGTTGTTTGCGGTGGCGGTGCTGCTGGTGCGCGGTCTGATGAACAAGCTCTCGCTCGGATGGTCGGTCGGCGTGGCGGGTACGGGGCTGCTCGCGACGCACTGGGCCGGTCTGCACGGACTGTTGCCGCCGCAGGCGATGTGGCCGCTTCTGCCCATGGCCGTGCTTGTGACCGGGCTTGTGCTGGTGCATCCTTCGCCGCGCTACCTGCGGCACGTGGGCTGGAGCATTGTGGTCGTCACCCTCGCCATGATCGCGATTGTGTCGCTGGGACTGTAAAGCCTGCCCGCGTGCGCGCCACGATTTGCGGTAAGCTGCCAAGAACATGCGCCTGCTCAATATCGTTGAGGCATTCCTTCGCGAGGATGGCTGGGATTACTCCCAGTTCGAGAGCAAGAACGTTCTAAAGACCGGCTACCAGGGCCAGAACGGGAGCTGGACCTGTTACGCCCAGACCCGTGAAGACGACCAGCAGTTTCTGTTCTACGCCATCTGTCCCATCAAGGCGCCCGACAAAAAGCGCGCTGCCGTCGCCGAGTTCATCACCCGCGCCAACTACGGCATGGTCATTGGCAACTTCGAGCTGGACTATTCCGATGGCGAGATTCGCTTCAAGAGCAGCCTCGACGTCGAAGACAGCGAGCTGACCGAGCCGATGGTCCGCAGCGCCGTCTACTGGGCGGTGGTGATGATGGACAAGTACCTGCCCGGCCTGCTCCAGGTCATCGGTGGCGACATCCGCCCCGTCGATGCCATCGACGACATCGAAGCCGAAGACCACAAAGACCCGACGAAGTCGTAGCCGGAAAACGGTCCACTTTTCAGCTCTTCCTTCCCGCACCCACCGCAGAAGTCCCAAACAAGGGTTTGGTCTTTCCCACCGCAAGGATCTTTGTGGCAGGTAGTGGTTTCGGTCTTCCCTGCCGCAAGGATCTTTGCGCCGGGGGATGATCCAAGTCTTCCCTGCCGCAAGGATCTTTGCGCCGGGGATGATCCAAGTCTTTACCTGCCGCAAGGATCTTTGTGGCGGGGAATGATTGCGGTCTTTCCTGCCGCAAGCAGCTTGGTGCCGGGGATCATCGGTGACTTGTTTTGGGCTTTTCTACCGAGGCTGCGAGGGTTTGGGGGCTGGGCGCAGGTGAATCCGCAGCGGGCCAAAATCGGTCTTGGGCAGCGTGGGGTCGCGGGCGTCGCCGTACAGACACAGCCCATGGGCACTCGGACCGGGCGGAACGATGAAGCGCAAGGAGTGCTCGCCGCCAGCCACCTTCCGCAATAGCTGCGCATCACGGCTACGGAAGTGCAGCCACGCGCCGCGACCATCATCGGTGACGGTCTTTTGTTCGCCGATCACAATGCCGTCTAGCTCGACCCGCACCGGCGAGCCCCCATCCGGCGGAGCCGAGGCCCCGGGCCACTCCGAAGACAGCCGCGCCGCCACCTCGATCTCGGAAAGCAATCGGGGACGCTGCGACTCGGGCGGGGACAGGAAGCGGAACTCCAGGTCACCGCTGTCGGCCCCATAGAAGTGGACGGCGGGCTTGCCATCCCACACTCCGAGACGCTCGAAGCGAGCCTTGTGAAACTGCGGCGGCGGCAGGTGCAGCACCAGCGCTCCACCAGGCTCGGCTCGCCAGAGGGCGTGCGACTTGCCGGTCCCATGCAGTACCTGATCCACCTCATAGAGCGGCTCGACTCCCCGCACCTGGGCCAGCCGAGGGTTCGCAGGAAACTGCTCGCCACGCACAAGCCGCCGTCCCACGTCACGCATCACCTGACGGACGTCATCGGTAAACGGCTTGTCGATATAGACCCCAAAGTCACGCGGCTTGCCGTGATACGGCTCGTAGATCCACACCAGCGCCCCCGCGCCTTGGTTCTGAAAGTGACGACGGAGCAGCTCGGCAAACCAGCGGGAACGCGGCAGGCCCAGATACCTGGGCCCCTGGTCGGTACGAAAGCCGAACTCCCCAATGACGAGCGGCTTCCTCACGATCTGCTCGGCCAGGTACGCTCGGTCATCGAGAAAGTCGTACAGTCGCTGCAGCGAGACGTTGCCCTGTCCGTTTTGCAAATAGAGGTGGCTGTCGACGTAATCAATGTCACGCAGCGAATGCACGGCGATGAAGTCGGCCCGCTCCGAGCGCATCGAGTACCCCCACAGCCCGGCAGCAACCAAGTGGTTATGGTCGAAGGTCTTGATGTAGCGAGCCATCTCGCGCACCCAGTAGAGCCGGGCCTGCCGCCCAGCCGGGGTGTCGATGGTCGACTCGTTCATCAGTTCCCACGCCAGAATGGTCGGATCGTCGCTGTAGCGGATGTTGGTGAGGCTGCTCACCCGGTTTACGATCCGGCCGACGTGGGCGCGAAACAGGGCATGGGCGCGCTCATCGAGATAAAACGCCTCTTTGCCCATCCCGTCTGCGGGTAGCCCCAGCCAGCGCAGGTACATCGGCACGCCACCGTAGTCCGCCCAGTTGTTCGACAGGGTCAGGATCACCCGAACGCCCGCCCGCCGTGCCTCCAGCAGCACTCGGTCTAGGTGCAGCAGTGTCTCCTCGATCACCCGCTCGGGTCCGGCTTGGAACAGCACATACTTGATCTGCCACTCGGTCGCATCGGGCTGCCCTTCGCCGAGTGCCCAGATCCTGGCGACGGACAGGTTGTCTTGCCGCAGCGCCGTAAACAAATCCTCGGTACGACGACGGTCTTCCTCGCCATGCATCGGGTTGACGTTGGCCCCGACAAACCGGAACGGCTGGCCACCCAGCATAAACTGCGTCCCAATCGTCGACACAAACTGCCCGGCGACAATCGGAAGGAGCGGCTCGGCTTTGGCGGGCGGGAGACTCCCTGTTCCGGCAGGTCCAGCCCAGGCTGCCGACCCCCAAAGCACCGCAAACACCACCCCCCAGCGCACCCACCACATGAACATCACCGGACATGGAAGCCCAGCGAGCCGCCCCGTGTCAATTCCGACTTCGCCACCAGCCGCGAGCGCCAAACGGGGAAGCGTTGACACGGACCTAGGCGCGGGAATATACACAGGTTCTTCGCTTTTGCTTCGCTGACCCTCGTGCCGACCACTTGTTCCGGTTGCGCACGCTTTCAAGGAGAACGACTTTGGCTCGCGTAACCGTTGAAGACTGTCTGGAGCGGATTCCGAATCGCTTCGCACTGACCATGCTCGCGTCCGAGCGCGCCCGTCAGCTAGCCCAGCGGCGGTCGAAGCCGTTCATCAAGTGCGATAACAAGTCCGCCGTGACCGCGCTGCGTGAGATTGCCGACGGCAGGGTCTTCTACCACGAGGACATCCGGGCCGAGATCGAGGTCTATCTCGAAGAGATGAAGCTGCGCGGGGCCAAGCTGTCGGTGCGCCGTGACCATCAGGCCCCCATTCGTGGCTTGGTCGTCGAGACGCCCGAAGAGTAGGCAATGCCGCGCATCGCGCTCCTGCCCGAGGAGCTGACCAACCAGATTGCCGCCGGTGAGGTCGTCGAAAGACCGGCCTCCGTCGTCAAAGAGCTGGTCGAAAACTCTCTCGACGCGGGTGCGCAGCGGATTGATGTCGACATCGAGGAAGGCGGGCTAAAACTGGTCCGCATTGCCGATGATGGCCTGGGCATGAGCCCAGAAGATGCCGAGCTGTCCCTGCTCCGGCACGCGACGAGCAAGCTTCGCTCTGCCGATGATCTGTTTCGGCTGACCACGATGGGCTTTCGGGGCGAGGCGCTGGCATCGGTGGCGTCGGTTTCCCGGCTCCAGCTTACGACCCGCAGCAAAGACACCGCCTTTGCCTACCGCATTGCGATGGAGTCCGGGCAGAAGCAGAGCCCAAGTCGCGAGGTCGGTGGACCCGTCGGCACCCAGATCGAGATCCGCGACCTGTTTTATAACGTCCCGGCTCGTCTGAAGTTCATGAAGACCGAGGCGACCGAGACCGGCCACATTTCCGAGACGCTGGTTCGCCTGGCACTGGCCTATCCAGGGGTCCATTTTCGGCTGCGCTCGGGAGAAAAAGACCGGGTGCTGCTCGATCTACCGCCGCATCGCAGCGCCCTCGAGCGGTCACGGGCCGCCATGGCCAGCCGCGGCAAGGGTCAAGGCGCGCCGAGCCTGTATCTGGCCCAAGGCAGCGCCCCCGGTGTTACCGTAGAAGCCCACATTGGGGCTCCGGATGATGCCACCACCACTGCACGCAACGTGTTCCTGCTGGTGAATCGCCGCTTTGTGCGCGACCGCAGCCTGCTGCAAGCCATCACCACCGGCTACGGGGAGCTGCTCGAAAAAGGTCGCTATCCCCTGTGCGTGCTGCACCTTGCGCTCGACTTGCAGCTTGTCGATGTCAACGTCCATCCGCAGAAGCTGGAAGTCCGGATTGCCAACGCCGACGCGGTGTTTTCGGCGGTGCACCAGGCGATTCGCGAGGTCTGTGTGCAAGCGCCCTGGCTGCTCGGTAAGGCACGTCCGCCGGTGGGTGAGCGCAAGTACGTGCTCGGAGCGGGCCTTGGCGATGTCGCGATGGAGAGTCGTCCAAGCTATGGCTCGTCGCCGACCCAGCACGAGGCCCCACGCCCGTCGCTTCAGTCGACCGCCGCAACCTCACTCGCCCAGGCGATGAGTGCAGCCCCAACCGAGCGTGTAGCCACGCATGCCATGCCGCTGCTGCGCGAACCACCGCGTCCGGGGGGCCTGTCCGAGCACCGCAACCGACTCCAGCAAGCGCTGAAGCTGTACGCGCCGATTCCCTCGCCGAGTAACGACGGACCGGCACCGCTCGAAGAAGTCCCGACCGGGGATGGACGGCTGGAACTGGCGCGGCTGCCGTACCTCGGCCAGCTCTTTGCGACCTATCTGCTGTGCGAGTATCACAACGAGCTGTTGATCGTCGACCAGCATGCCGCCCACGAACGGGTGCTGTTTGAGCGGCTGAAAAAGGCCCATGGTCAAACTGCGCTCGCCACGCAGCGACTGCTGTTCCCGGTTCACCTGGAGCTGGACGACAAGCGGGCCTCGCTGGTCAGCGAATATGAATCGGGGCTGCAACAGCTCGGCTTTGAAGTGCGACTGTTTTCGGGAAGAACCTTTGCGCTGACGGCAGCACCGGACCTGGGCCAGTACGGGCGCGGGGCGACGGTCCACAGCGAACCAGAGCGGTTGCTGCGATTGGTGCTCGATGAGCTAGAGGAACACGGTCGCTCCGATGCGCTGCAAAAGCGCGATGAGCTGCTGCTCGCCACGATGGCCTGTCATGGTGCGACCCGCGCTGGGGATGTGCTCGACGAAAGCAAAGCCCGGGCGCTGCTCGCGGCACTCGATGATGTGTCGCTGAGTCCGTACTGTCCCCACGGTCGCCCGGTGCTGTGGCGGCTCGACAGAAGCGAGATCGAGCGCCGATTCCACCGCACCTAGCCGATTTTTTCCGTCCCAAGCGTCGAAAGCCGCCGGGCGCTGCTGGCATACTTGACAGCATCCTTCAAAACGAGCTGAGGTAGACCCATGTCACTACTCGACCAGCCTTTTGGCCTTGCCGGTGAACGCAAAGCGTTTTCGATCCTGTGCCTGGTGTTTTACACGGTGCTGTACGGCCTGATCTCGCTGCTGTTCTACCTGGCCCCGCCGGACCAGCCGGAGGTCAGGGCGTGGGTTCCGGCCTTTGCGGCACTGGCCGCGACCTACGGCATCGCGTTCTTTGCGCTGGCTGCCGACTGGTTCTGGGCGCGCTGGTTTGCCATTGGCCTCGGCTACTCGGGTCTGACGGTGGCGATGTGGGGAATGGTGACAGCCAAGGCGATTGATCCGGTGCTGCTCTTTTACGGAGTGACCCACGGCATCGTCGCGCTGTTCCTCCAGGGCAAGAAGCTGGCCGACCACTTCGACGGTCAAGAGTCGTGGAAGAAGGTCCTGCGGGTCGACGATCAAGGCGTGGACAAGGTCCGTCACACCGTGACCCGCGCTGCGGCGAGCCTGCCGACCCTGATCCTGATTGCGCTGGCCCCCAAAGAGGGCAGCCAAGCGCTTCTGATCCTGGCGGGTGTTGGCCTGATCGCGGTGCTGCGCAACCGAACCTTCGGGGTCATGCTGCTACTCGGTACGAGCCTCGCGCTGCCGCTGTCGCTTCTGCATAGCCATAGCGCCGACCTTGTGACGACGAACCGCTATCTGGGCACGCTGCTCGTCCCGAGCCACCTGCACCAGCTTGGACTCGTCGCCGCCGCCTTCCTGCTGTCGGCGAGCCTGCCGTTTGTGCGTCCCGCCCTGCGGTTCCTGAGCGGACGCGCTGCGTGAACGGGCACGACCTTCCGGTTGACAAGGCCCACTTGCATGTCGAGTGGGTCGAGCCCAAGTCCCCTTCGAGTGTGACGGAGCCGCCCGTGCTGATCCTGCACGGCGGACCTGGTGCCGACAGTCGCTACCTGCGCCCGCAACTGGATGCGGTAGCCGACCTGGGGGTGGGCCGTCGCATCTACTTCTACGATCAGCGCGGTGCCGACCGCTCACCACAAGCCGAGCGAGAAGAACCACCATCGGTCGCGGTTCACGTCTCGGATGTCGATGCGGTGCGGCGGTCTATGGGCGTCGAAAAGGTGCGCCTCATTGGCTACTCGTGGGGCGCGCTGCTCGCGATGCTGTATGCCGTGAAACACCCGCAGCGGGTTGAACGACTGGTGCTGCTATCGCCCGCGCCGCCGTCGACCGCGATCCGCCTCGAGTACCAGCGGCGGATGGCGGAGGCGATGGGCCGCCCCGAAGTAAAAGCGCTCCGAGACGAGCTTCAGCAGCGCAAAGACTCGCTATCACCCGAGGAGCTGCGGCGGTGGCGATTTGCTTTGGCGGTGACGCCGTATTTTGTGGTGCCGCGCCGGGCGCTTGAGCTAACGCCGTTTTTGGTGAAACAGCGGCTCGAGGAAGCCATCTGGAAGAGCCTGGGCCCGTCGTTTGATCTGCGCGCCGAGCTCGCCACGCTGGTTCACATTCCTTCGCTGGTCATCCACGGCGAAGAAGACGTGATTCCCATCGAGAGCGCCGTCGAAACCGCTGCGCTCCTATCGGCCGAGCTGGTTCGACTGCCAAGCTGCGGTCACGTTCCTTATATCGAAGCACCGGGGCCACTGTTTGCCGCCCTGACCCGATTTCTGGCGTGACGCGGCCCTTTACTGATTGGCCAAGTTTTGCGGTAAGCTGCGCGGACTTGTCGCTGAGAAAACGACATGGAGAGGGAGAGGCCCAACATGAACCAGACTGTAAGCGTAGACCTTCGTAGCGATGCCGACTTCGTGCGCGCCCTCGATGCCGCGGTGCAGCGCCATGCGATGCTCAAACACCCATTTTATCAGGCGTGGAGCGAAGGCGCGCTCAGCCTCGATGATCTTCGAGAGTATTCCAAGCAGTACTTCCATCACGTCAAGGCGTTCCCGCGCTACGTCAGCGCCGTTCACGCCAACTGCGATGACCTGCCACTTCGCCAAGAGCTGCTCAAGAATCTGTGCGAGGAAGAGCAAGGCGAAAACAACCATCCCGAGCTGTGGCTGCGTTTTGCCGAAGGAATGGGCGTTGATCGGACCGACGTGGAACACGCCGAACCGACCTACGCCACCCAAGCCTCGGTCGAGATCTTCCGCGACCTCACCAGGAATGGCAGCTACCTGCAAGGAATGGCGGCGCTGTATGCCTACGAGTCGCAGATTCCCGATGTCGCCAAGACCAAGCGCGAAGGGCTCAATGAGTTTTACGGATTGAACAGCCCCGAGGCGGTGTCGTTTTTCTCCGTACACGAAGTCGCCGACGTGTTTCACCGCCAGGTCGAGTGCGATGCCCTGGTTTCGCACGCCAAGTCGGTCGAGGAACGAGAGTTGGTGGTACACGCCGCCGAGCGCGCTTCACAGGCGCTGTGGCAGTTCCTCGATGGCATGCAGCAGCTTCGCGGGCCAAATGCCGCTAGTTGCGCTTGCTAAGCTGGCCCCGTAGCTCCGTCGCTTGATTGCCCAGCTCGCCGAGGCAGCGATCGAGTGAAGCGCTCTGCTCGCGCTGACTGGACATGCCCCGCCGCACCACTTCCATCAAGTTGCGTAGCCGCTCTCCCTCGGTGGAGTTGTTGCGCTGCGAGTTGGCCAAATCTTCCAAGGTCCGCACCATTCGCTGTAGCGATTCCGAGATCGCGGACATGCTGTCGCGCTCGTCTCGTCCGCCTTTGGCAAGTCGATCGACCAGCTCACGCAGGCGCGACACTTGCCGCTGGAGATACTCGGTGCGCCGAGTTTGATCGACGGCTTTGCCGGTGATCTCGGTGACGTGATTTTGGACATCCTGAATCGAGCGCGTGACGTAGGCCGAGCTGCGCGCTTGTTCATCGGTGGCCGAGGCAATCGACTTTGACATCGCCGCCGAGTTGCGCAGTCGCGACAAGATGTCGGTCATCGTCTTGGCCGCTTCGCTTGATTGAGAAGCTCCGGCTTCGACCGCATCGGCACCGGCGATGGCTGCCCGCCGGGCGGCGTGGGCACCTTCGGCAACCGCTTGGATCAAGTTGTCGATGCTCCCCGCAGAGTTGGCGGTACGACGGGCGAGATCCTTGATTTCATCGGCGACCACCGCAAAGCCACGACCTTCGGCACCAGCCTGGGCAGCGATGATGCTGGCGTTGAGTGCAAGCAGGTTGGTGCGCTGGGTCAGCTCGGTGATGAGGTGGAGGACGTCGCCAATTTCGCTGACGCGCTTTTCCAGCTCCTCGGTGACGTTGCCGATGGCGTGCGAGGCTTCGCGGATGTGCTCGATACCGCTCATGCTCTGCTGGAGCACTTGGGTACCACGCTCGGCGTCGACGCCGGCCTGCTCGGCGAGGCTGGCGGCGGTGATGGCGGTCTCACGGACCCGCGAGATCGAGTGCTTCATCTGCAGCATGGCGCTCGCCGTCGAAGAGGTCGTGTCGGAGAGCGTATCGGCATGCTTGGCGATGTCGGCGGTCGCGTTGGCCACTTGTCCGAGGCTGTCCGAGGCCTGGGCCACGACGCGCTCGGCCTCTTCGATGGTCGCGGTGGCATCCTGCACACTACCGGTCAGGCGCTGACAGCTTGTCGAGGCACTACGGGCTTCGTCGCGGGACTGCTCGGCCTGAACACTCGCAGAGCCAAAACCAGCCAGCACTTCCCGTAAGAGCTGGAGCGCCTCTTCGATGTCTCGCACCTGCGCCGTCAGCGTCCGCTGTAGCCCAGCCCGCGTCTGCGAAACATCCGTGGAGGCCCTATCGACGACGACGGCTGCGCCTTGGAGCATGCTGACGGCCGAGGACAGCCGATCGGCCTCGATGTCAAAAGCTCGCCCGAGCACCAAGATATCGTCCGGCACCAGGTTTGAAATCCGTACGTTGATATCGCCTTGCTCGACGCGATGGGCCGCATCGAAGAGCTGATCCATCCGCCGTCCCAGCGTCGACAGCAGGTAAATCGCGAAAATCGCATAGCCAAACAGCGCCGACCCAAGAACGCCGAGGATGAGCCACAGGCTGGTGCGATAGTCCGCCACCTGGTCGCGCAGCGAGGCCGCCAGCGTCAGCTCGGCCATCTCGGTAGTGCCCGGTATCGACACCGATCGACGAGCGATTGAAAACTCAATGCTGGCGAGTCGCTGGGTGACGTTCTGCGCCAAGTTGCTGTAGCGCTTCTGGTCCGCAAGCAGCAGCGATAGCTGTTCCCCCTCGGCCCCACTGCGCGTACCGATGAAGAGCTGGTCACGCAGCTTGAGCACCGCAAACAGCAACCGTGGGTCATTGTCGACGCTGCCATTTAGCAGTGGTGCCAGGTTCTTTTCGGGCGCATTGCGCAGCGCCTCGGCCAGCAGCGTCGAGTGCGCCAGGTCGGCGACGCGACTATCGGCATGCGACTGCGCCATCCGCTGCGAGACCTCGTGCAACCAGTTGTTGCCGACGATCGACAGCGTGGTGAGCAAAAAGAACAGCAGCAGCAGCGGCGGTAGAAGCAGCTTGAAACGAAGGCTCGTGTTCGGACCAAAGAGCAACGTCATCTTCTCTCCCGCCGCGACAGGGCGGACGCGGTTACGTGCCAGGCGAACCCGGCGCAGGTTCATTTCTAGGAGTCAGGTGCGGCACTCGCGGACCATGAGCCGCCGCAAAGTCGACTGCTTCGCGATAGCCCGCGTCGGCATGCCGCAGCACACCCATCGCAGGATCGCTGGTAAGGACTCGTTCTAAGCGACGACGGGCGGCATCGGTGCCATCGGCAACCACCACCATCCCGGCATGCTGCGAATAACCAATGCCGACGCCGCCACCGTGATGGACCGACACCCAGGTGGCACCGGCGGCACAATTGACGAGCGCATTGAGGAACACCCAGTCGCTGACCGCATCGCTGCCATCTCTCATCGCCTCGGTTTCGCGGTTTGGCGAAGCCACCGATCCGGAGTCGAGGTGATCGCGACCAATCACAATCGGGGCCTTTAGCTCACCACGGGCAACGAGATCATTGAAGTAGGTGCCGACGCGAGCGCGCTCGCCGTAGCCGAGCCAGCAGATGCGGGCGGGCAGACCTTGGAACTTGACGCGACGGCTGGCCATCCCAAGCCAGCGACGAAGGTGTGGCTCGCTGGGAGTTCCCTTCATCACCTCGAGGACCGCCGCATCGGTGCGCTCAATGTCCGCCGGATCCCCGGACAGAGCCGCCCAGCGGAACGGCCCCTTGCCCTCGCAGAACAGCGGACGAATGTAGGCGGGCACAAAGCCCGGCATCGCCGCAAACAGGGCGTCGTGCACCAGTCCTTCGCGGGCCGCCTCTGGATGAAGCAGCGCTTGGGCCCGAATGTTGTTGCCGTAATCAAACAGGTGGGTTCCCCGCTCGCGGAGCGCCAGCGAGTCGACAAGCTGCGTCACCATCGTGCGCCGCGCCCGTTCGATGTAACCGTCGGGATCGCTTTTGCGCAGCTCAGCCGCCGCTTCGAGCGACAAGCCAGTCGGGACATAGCCTCCGAGTGGATCGTGCGCCGAAGTCTGATCGGTGAGCAGATCCGGAATCACGTTGCGCTGGAGCAGCAGCGGCAGGACGTCGGCAACGTTGGCACACAGACCCACCGACAGAGGCCTTCGCTCGGCCTGCGCCTGTCGCAACAGATACAGCGCTTCATCGAAGCTCGACGCCTCCTTGTCGAGATAGCCCTGCTCAACCCGACGACGAATCCGCGACGCATCGACATCAATCCCCAAAAACACGCCTTCATTGAGCGTCACCGCGAGCGGCTGCGCGCCACCCATTCCGCCAAGTCCCGCCGACACGACCAGCCGACCGGCGAGTGTGCCGCCGAAGTGCTTCTGGGCCGCCGCCGCAAAGGTCTCGAAAGTGCCCTGCAAGATGCCTTGGGTGCCGATGTAGATCCACGACCCGGCAGTCATCTGCCCGTACATCATCAGCCCGGCCGCCTCGAGCTCCCAGAAGTGTTGCCAGTTCCCCCACGCCGGGACGAGGTTTGAGTTGGCAATGATCACCCGTGGCGCGTCTTCGTGGGTGCGCAGCACGCCGACCGCCTTGCCCGACTGCACGAGCAACGTCTCGTCGTTGCCGAGTGAAACCAGCTCACGCAAGATCACTTCGAGCGCTTCGTGATTGCGAGCCGCTTTGCCGGTTCCGCCGTAGACCACCAAATCCTGAGGTCGTTCAGCGACGGTGGGATCGAGGTTATTGCACAGCATCCGCAGCGCCGCTTCCTGGCCCCAGCCTTTGCAATGAAGCGTGGTGCCATGAGGCGCAGAGAGCGTGCCGGTACGACTGGCCTGTACCGCTGACTTGATGAAGCCTTCCGTAGGGGTAGCGATCGACATGGCCAGATATTACGCGACTCTAGAATATCACTAGTTTGTGTCGGCGTGGCAGTACGGCTATGGCCCACTTGGCGAGGCGGGAAATTTGATATGCTCGCCCGAGCATGGGTCACGTCCTCCCCCGCAAGAGCATCTAAGCTCTTAGGCGGATGGGTCGGACCACAGAATGCCACCGAGGAGAGATCACCGACGATGCCGAAGATGTCGTACCGCGAAGCGCTCAACCAAGCGATGAGCGAGGAGATGCAGCGCGACCAACGCGTGTTTTTGATGGGCGAGGAGGTCGGCTATTACAACGGTGCCTACAAGGTGTCGCAGGGAATGCTGGCCCGCTTCGGTGAAAAGCGCGTCATCGACACCCCGATCGCCGAGTGCGGTTTCGTGGGGATCGGCGTAGGCGCAGCGATGGTTGGGCTCCGTCCGATCGTCGAGCTGATGACCTTCAACTTTTCGCTGGTGGCGATCGACCAGATCATCAATGCCGCTGCCAAGATTCAC
>CALLYL010000734.1 GCA_937859535.1 uncultured Myxococcales bacterium | reverse complement strand
CGCACGGTGGAAGCGACCCTGCTGATTGGGGTGGCACTGCGGATTCTGCCGCACACTTCCTACGCGATCTATGCGCCGTTTACATTGCTGTATGCGGTGACCACCTTGCCTGCGATCACCAGCCTTCCGAAGTTGTTGTGTCAGGCGATGCAGCGCTTTGATTATCTGAACCTGCTCGATTTTTCGGAAGCACGGGTTTTAAGCTTTGTGGTTCCGATTCCCTTCATCTTACTAGGTCGCAAGTGGGGACTCTTGCATCCGCAGTACGGCGAAGCGTTCGGGGCCGCGATCGGCATGGGAATCGGCGGACTCGCGACCCAAGCGCTGGTGTTTTCGATCGGAATTTTCGCAGTAAAGCGGCTAGGGATTCCAATCTTGCCGATGCTACTTCCTCAGTTCGATCTGGGCACGGCGCGTCGGCAACTCACGTTTGGATTCAAGGTCACGATGGGTCAGGAGCCGTTTCGGCTGACCTCGTTCCTAGAGAGTATCATCATCATCCGCTGGCTGGCTGACTTTCCGATGTGGTTGGGAATCCGCGACATGATTCACAACCGGCTTCAGTTTCTGTTCTTCTTTGCGTGGAGCTTTTATCAGAGTGCGCTGCCGGCAGTGTCCGAGGCGATGGCAGGCGGAAAAAAGAAGCTCATCCAATACTACATTTCACGTTATCTTCAGTTTGGGTTCCTGTTTTCAGCGGTGGTGTTCTCTCTGCTTTTGGCGGTGGGTCCGCGCTATGTCTTGGTGGCTCTCGGTCCGCAGTGGCAGGGGGTTGCAGATTTCCTGATCTTGGGCTGTTTGAGCGGTCTGCTGCTGCCGCTGGCTTGGCTGTCGGACGCGCTTCAGCAGGGAGCAGGACGTCCCGGCACCACGACACTGGTGATGCTGATCGAGCAAGGTCTGCGGCTCCTTTTGCTGATGGTGCTGGTGCCGCAGCTCCAGTTTAAGGGAATCTATTTGGCGCTGAACGTGGCGCTAATCCTCAAGTGCGCCATCGGCTGGTGGCTCAATCACCGTCGGATCGTGCCGTTTGTGGTGCCGATCAAAGTGACGGTGCTGATTCCGCTTTGTGCGGGTGCAGCGAACTTTTTTGTCTGGCGCAGCATCGTGTACCTGCTCGCTCCCACGAGCTGGATCGCCATGATGTCGCTGTTCTTTGTCGCGGGTGCCGGATCGTTTGTGGTGGGGTTCTTTGCAATGGGACTGCTAGGCGGACTAGATCGTCAAGCGCAGCGCGAGCTTACGCAAGCAGCGACAATGTCGGCAGTTGTGCGACCGATCTGCTTGGTGCTTGCGGGCGCGGCCAAACTAGGGGTGCGGCTATCACCTTGGCCAGCGAGGGAGATACCGCTGACCGAAGCCGCTTTGGCAGAAGCCCGTGACCTGGCTACAGATTTGTCTGCGCAAGCCGCGCAAAGGACTGCCAAGTAACTACGGTTGCGAGTTATACTCCGGCTAGTGTCAGAAGCTCACCTCATCAGGTCTAGACTCATGAACCTATCGCCCGTGCTGTGGCTCGCTATGGTATTTGTGCTTTCTTCGCCGCGACTTGCGCTGGCTGGCGGAGCGAACGATCCCGACGATGGCTGTCTTCGTGACAACGAATGTCGGGGCCACTATGACAAGGCGATGAAATCTTACGGAGGGGGTCGTTACGAAGCGGCGCTGCCGGAGTTTCAAGCCGCGTACGGACTGCGGCAGATGCCCTGGCTTCTGGTCAACATTGGCCGGACGCTGCATCGACTGGGACGGCTGGAAGAGGCGGTGCAGTACTACAACAACTATGAAAAAGCCTCGTTAGGGAGTGATCCTGAAACGCTCAAGAGAGTTCAGGATTACCGTAGCCAAGCCCAAGCCGCGCTGGATGCGTTGAAGACCGGACAAGGGACTACCACCACGCCTGCGGTGACTCCTTCGACCCCACCAGAAGGAACAGCTCCGGCCGGAACAGAACAGCCCAAGCCCATCTATAAGAAGTGGTGGTTTTGGACCATCGTAGGCGGAGCCGCAGCGGTCACCATCTTGGGAATCGGGATCGGGGTCGGAGTGAGCAAAAGCGGAACCACCGATCCGATTCCTGCTGGCACCACCGTGTATTCGCCGACGTTCTAACCTTATTGACTTAAGAGGGCCACATGTTTAGCAAGCGATTCCTACGGACTACTTTGGGATTCCTTTCCCTGGGCACCGGACTCCTATCGAGCTGCGGTGAAAGTGGAGACTATGCGATTCTGGTTCACGTAAACGGGAGTCCCACTGACACCGTATCGCTGTATGCAACCGCGAAGCTGGGTGGCACTTTGGCGATGCAGGGAATGGACATCACGACCCAGCTCGACTCGATCGGAATCCGACTGCCGGCAGACAAGAGCGGAATTCTGACGCTCGATATTTCGGCGCTTGGAACCGATCAGTGCAAGTCTGCGACGGGTTCCGTAACCGTCGATCTATCAAAAGGACGAGGTCAGGAAGTTACGGTCAACCTTTCTGTATTGAGTCCACGCCGCTGCTCGCTTCTGCTGTCGCAAAGTGGTGAAGGTAGCGTCTCATTAACATCGACCGGAACGTCATGTGGGAATGGCTGTTACGACTACAATCAAGGGGACACCGTCCTCCTAAAGTTTATACCGACCGGCAAGTCCTACGGCGCGCAGACCTATGTTTCTGCTGGCGGAGTCTGTGATG
>CALLYL010000733.1 GCA_937859535.1 uncultured Myxococcales bacterium | reverse complement strand
CATGCCGGGGGTGAGGTTGCCTCAGAGATGGCGATCCAGGGACTCCGCCGGGCCATTGCCGATATCCCCGACGCCAAGTTCTTGGCCGATCCTTCGCTCGAACACCGCAGCGAGCTATTGTCCTTTTTGAGTAGGACCGTCGCGAGCTTAAACGCCGCGATCTACGCCCGAGGCCAGGCCGACCCCAATCTGCGCGGCATGGGCTGCACCTTGGATGTCGCACTCATCCGAGGCCGCAGCCTGTTTTTGGCGCACGTTGGGGACAGTCGGGTCTACGGACTCTTGGGCGGCACCCTCTATCCACTGACCGAGGACCATACTTTTGGTCAGACGCTGCTGAGCGGTGGTGCCATGACCATCGAGGAAGTGAGCAAGCATCCGCAGCGCAACCTGCTGATGCGTGCACTCGGCGTCTATCCCAAGGTCGAGGTGGACACCGCGTACCTGGACATCGCGCCCGGTGACGTGTTTTTGCTGTGCTCCGATGGAGTCCACGGCCTGGTCGACAGTGCCACCATGGAAGCGGCGCTACGGAAGCCCAGCGACTTTGCGGCCCAGACGCTGATCCACGCCGCACTAGATGCCGGAGGCCGAGACAACGCCACGGCGGTCGTGGTTCACGTGGCCGCCTGTACCGATTGTCAGCCGCTCCGCGTGGGTGGCGAAGAAGTCCGAAGCGCCATGGCCGCCGCCAGCTTGTTTGCAGCCTTCACGCAGTCCGAGCTGCTGCGGGTCCAGCGGATTGCGATGGGACGAATCTTCACGCCCGGTGAGTACGTGCTGCGAATGGGGCAGCCGCTCACCGAGGTGTATTTGATGGTCGATGGGCAGACCTCGATCTGGAGCAATGATCAGAAGGTGGGCTGGCATGGACCGGGAGATCCGTTCGGGGCGATGGCTTTGCAGACCGGTGAAAGCGATATCGCTGTAAGGATTGAACAGCCGAGCCGACTCCTGGTGTTCCCGCTCGATGCGCTGAACCAGTTGATCCAAAGCGACGCCATCATGGGCGTCAAGTTGACCCGCAACGCGCTCGGTCGGGTGTGGCAGCGATTTCAACAGCTCGCTGATCAGCTCAGCCGGCTCCGCGCTCAGGCCAAGTAGCCCGCCACCCTGTTCCAGCTCCCTCGCTCAAGCCCGCTCCCCCATCCTACCCCAACACCCACCTCACCATCCTACCCCTTCATCCTCTCGGGTCAGTGTACCCAGATGTTGACGCCGTCGGTGCTACCTTGTAGTCCCGGCTCATACAGCGCGGTCGCTTTGGCCGGTGGCACCATGTAACGCCCAGCCGTCGTTGAGCGAAGCTGAAGCGTGTGTTCATGCTCCCCGGCAGGCAGTGCGTCCATGTAAATCAGCACGCGGTCCCGCCGATACTCCTCGAACGAAATCAATCGGCTGCGGGGACCGGCTAGCGCTGCCGAGCTGCTCGCCGCACCCTCACGCTGCACCGCCTCTAGGCCCGCCGGCAGTGGAATGTCGAGTACCAAGTGATGGACCGGCTGCTGACAGGACAGGTCGATGTCCATCGCCACCGCTTCCCCGGCTAGCAGCGATCCATTCGACTGGAGCGCCCCCGCTGCGGTTCGGAGCGCTCGACCAAACTTGATGCCTTGCGCAAAGGCGCCCGCAGTGGTCTTGGGCGTCGTCCACTCCAGTCCCACTCGGTAGTGCATCGTGCCGCGCCCGCTCCGCTGCAAAATGAGCGGCAGCTCATACATTGACTTTTTGGAGTCCTCTACCACCGGTGGCACCAGCGACAACATCTTCTGAAGCGACCACTCGACCCGCTGCGGTGGCGTCGAAGCCGATGGAATCTTGGCGTACATGAGCTGTTCATCCAGCAGCCACGCGCCTGCCGTGATGTCAGATCCCTCGATGGGGTTTTGTCGGTTGTAGTCACGCAACGCCAGCAGCGCCCACGCGTTGTCCTGGGTACTCTTCCACGTTCCCTGCACGCGATCGAGGAGCAGCCCGCGGGCCAGTTTGAGCAGGCTCGGATTCTTCGGCTGCACCCGGATCAGCGCCATCAACACCGCCGCCTGGGTCCGCGCTGCTGAATGAAACAGCGCGTCGAGGTTGTATGGGAGCTGTTCTTTGACATGAGCGCTTCGCTCGCTGCTGCCAATGGTCGCCAAGAGCTCCTCGGTCAGCGTCGCAATCCGCAGATCATCCGGGGCCGCCCGATGTAGCGCCATCAGCAGCAGCGCCCGTGCAAAAAGTGGCAGTGCCGCCCGATTGCCAAACAGTTCGTTGTGAGCGAGCGGCACCGGCTGTCCGACCTCGGCGAGAACGAAGGCGGCGAGCGCACGCTGGGTACTGTCGAAGTAATCGAACTGAAGCGGGGCCACCGTCGAACCAGGCTGCTCTGCTTCTCGTCGCGCCAGCATGATGGCTTGGCTGTTGGTGACCGGCTCAAGGAGTTGGCTCTCAGCGCCTGGCTGCGGATTGGCGAGCAGACGCGTCAGGTAAGCTGTCGCGTGCTGGAGCGCATCGGCGGGTACCGGATGTCCGGCCTGACTGGCCATGTACAGAAGCCAGGTTGCGTAGGCCGAGCCAAAAGGATGGGCGCGTTGGTCATCCGGCCAGAAGCCGAAGCCTCCATGATAAAGCTGCAAGCTCAGGAGTCGCTGGACCGACTGCTGCACGAAGTTTTTCACGTCCGGCACGATCGAGCCGGGGCCTCGAAATAGCTCCGGAGCGATCACCGCCGGAACCAGACGCGAGGCTCCGTGCTCCAGCGAGCGGTGTGGCGAGGTGACGAGCAGCCGGGCCGCATCCTCGATCTGCACCAGACCCGATGCGCCCATGGAGATGGTGATCCCGCCGGGTGCCGGGAGCACCGTGTTTGGAACCTGCAATGGGATCACCACCGCATCGCTGTCACCGAGTACGCCATAGCGCACCGCTCGCTCGACCTGGGTTCGCTCCTGCTCGACCACAATCGGCAACCGCACCAGATCCGTGAAGACATCCTTTTTCGCGGTCCGACTCGTGGGCACAAACGTCGCGGACAGCTCGATCTCGGCGGTTCCCGCGTGGTTGCCTTGCACCTCGATCGGAATCTTGGCTGGGACATTGCGGTCCATCGACTGCTCGATGGACGGCGCTGCCAGAAGTGTCAGCGGTGGCAACAATCCATCGAACTTGAGCCTGGCCGTCACCGTCAAGTTGCCGCGCATGTTGGTGTGGTTTTGGACCATCGCTGTCACTTCGGCGCGATCGCCGGGACGGAGCAGGCGCGGAATCGCAGCCCGCAGGACCATCGGTGCTGTCACTCGCACCCGCGCATCCGAGGCACCGAAGCAGCCCGGACTGGTGCGATCCGACATCGGGGCCATCGCCACCGCGAATACTCGGAATGTCGTCAGGCTGTCGGGCAGTGGCAGTGTGGCCGTCACTTTCCCGTCGGGTCCAGTCGGTAAGTCGGCAATAAAGAGCGGCGTCGCCAAGATGTCGTTGCGGGCGTCGAGCGCAACCGGCTTGATATCCCCCGGCTCCTTCGAAACTTGCGGCGAGCCATTGGCGGTGGTCGGCTCTTCCGAATCACGTCGTGCTGGCTGCCAGGGCTCCTGGGCCTGACGGACATAGGGTCGCAGCAGCGTCGCAAACGAGTCGCGACGGCTGGTCTCGATCCGATGCCGAGGCAAAAAGTGCGAGACAAAGCTCTGGGACGTCCGATCCGGCGTCACCATCGCCTGGGTAAAGTCCATCGCCGCCTCATCGACCACCCACAACGACACTCGCGCTCCGATGCTGGCTGCCCCGGTGGCGCGATCAGTCACACGAACCGTAATCGGCACTTGCGCACGTGGACCGGCTTCCTTCGGGGCTTCGATCTGAACGCGTAGTCGTAGCGAATCCGTTTCGCCTTTGACGCTGGCCTGCGCTTCGAGAAGCACTGGTGGTGCCGACTTGTCGCCGTGGACAGCCAGTGCCCGCAGCCTGACCCCAGCGACCCAGGTATCGTCTGTGGGCAACTCGTGATGGGCGACGCCATCTTGAAACGTCAACACGACGTGTTCGCGCAGTCCGTTGCGTTCAGCGATGAGCAGGCCTCGCTCGATGCCACGCGGGCCCCGCACGGTGATGTGCAGCGTCGAGTGATGCTTGACCGTCTCTTGGCCGGTCTCGATGTAGAGCCGATCCACGACGGATTTTTGCGCAACGACGGCCACGGCATTGCCACTCGGTAGCACTGAAAACGAGGTCCGCGTCACGGCCTGGGTGGTATCCGCACCGCCCGCCCCACGAAGCGTGACATCGTAGTCACCGACGAGATTGGCGGTAAAAATACACTCGGGATCCGCGCCTGAGTTGGGCAGATCGAGCGTGCAGCTATGAACCGTTTCGCGACGCTGTTCGTGTCGAACCAACACCTCGACACCGTTCTCGCTGCGATAGACGGGAATGCTGGCTCGTCGCTCGACGACCACGCGAATGCCGGGTGCCGATAGGCGTGCCCCATCATAAAAGAGCGCCCGCACCGGTAACTTGACGACGTCACCAGACCTCGCTTGTTTCGTCGGGGTCTGCGTCGCCAGGTAGTAGCGAGCTGGATGGACAATGTACTCGGTCTGGGCCCCCGAGCGCTGAAATGCATCGTCCGAAATCGTTGCGGCCACTTGGCAGCGGCTCGCAAACTCGGGAACGGCGTGCTGGGCGGGGGGAGCGAACTCGAGGATGCCAATCGGCGGCGGCCGATCCCCGCTCGATAGAGGAACGTCGACAAAGCCAGTGGTGCCTCGGTCACCCAGCTCACCGGGGGGGCGGCTGCCGACATCCCACGTCGATGGCAGGCCGGGCGGGCGGAATCGGACCGCATGACAGCGCTGCTGGTAGGCGGCCTTGCGAATGCGCACCAGGCCTCCGTAGGAATAGTCTGCGGTCACACGCACCGTCGGACGCGTTCCTGCGATGACGTCGCCGGGGATGGGCATCGCAGTGACCGAAAACTCGGGACGACGCGTTTCCTCGATGAAGACGCGAGTCTGTGCCATTTCGCCGAGCACTTGCGCCACAATCGCGTATCCACCAATCGGCGTACCCGGCGGCACTTTCAGCTCGGTGAAGAACTTGCCCTCGCGGGTGGTCTTCGCTTCTGCCGCAGTGACCGTCTGTCGAAATTCATCAACCAGCTCGATCTGTACCGGTGTCCCCTCGGGCAACACCCTGGTTCCACTCTTGTAGGCCGAGGTGTCGATGAGGGACATCCCAAGCACACGAATGTTGTCGTCGGGTCCGTAGGTTCGCCGTTCTGACAGCACCATCGCTCGCACTTCTTCGCCCGGAGTCAGTCCCGGTGCTGCAAGCTTCGGCTCTGACGACACCCGACCATCCGGTGGCAGGTACGCTTTGTCCCTGGTTGTCGCATCGGTGGCCGAGATCAACGAGGCTGGAGAGCGCTCCGCCCACTCAAACATGCCAGGCAGCGAAACCAGCCCGGTTGCATCGGTGCGCCCTAGTAGCAGCGGCTCGCGACCAGGGGAGTATTGATGAACCTCCGCTCCAGCGACCGGCTGACCGCTCGACAACCTCGTCAGATAGAGCAGCGAGCGATTTGCTCCCGTCAAGAGCAGCGGACCCAGGTCGGTCACACGCACCAGCATCAGCACCGGTGGTGGCAGCTTTTCTCCGCCTCCCGGCGTTAGTTCGGTCACCTTTGCTTCGAGGAGAACTGCCCCGCGAACCTCACCGAGCAGCTCTCTCAGATCCACTTCCGCTGAAGCCCACGCCGTCGGTCCTGTCGGCGTCAGCGTCAGTTGCTTGTGCTTTTGTCCGGTCGAGGTATCCGGCCAGTTGAGGCGTGCCAGCCGATCCCGGCTGGGCCAGGTCAAGTCGCTGCCACTCTTTCCCGACAGTCCCACCAGGATCTCTGGTTCGAGCACCACCGCTCGCACACTGACGGCACGGACATAGCGGCTCTCTAGTCCGACGGTCAGGCGCCCAGCGGCTGGTAGGGTGCCGCCGGTACTCGCCCAGCGCAGCATGGGGGCTCGAGCGAACAGAGGCCGCAGACTCACCGGCTTGCCCAGTCGCTGATGGTGACGATCGGTCAGCTCGGCCCCCACATCGATGCGGTACTGCACATCTGGGCGGAAGCGACCATGGAGTACGACCTGCGGGCTCGCTCCTTCTCCATCGGGAAACAGAAGCTCGGTCGAATACGCTGCCGGCTGCGGAGTGACCCGAATGTGACGCGTCTGCTGCTTGGTGATCGCGGCGCTGAACTTGAGCGTGACCGGCTCGACCGTGCATGGTGCTTTGGCCAGGCAACTGGTCTGCTCGACGGAAAGCACCTGTGGCGTTTGAAAACGCACGGCATTCTGAGTGTCCGTCGGCAGTGGCCCTTGCAGCCCACGCAGTCCTTTGCTGATGGTGAGCGTGACCTGACTACCGCTTGGCCAGCCTCCGATGGGTACCACCGCATAGAGTCGATCCGGTGACACATCCTTGTCGGGAACCTCGTAGCGTTTGCGGTCGGACTCGCTGGCTCGCTGGAGCTGTACCGTCAGTGAACGGCTCGGACGTACCGTTCCGGTCAACGGGACTGCGTTGGCAACGATGTGACTACTTAACTCGTCGGTGGTCGTTGGCTGATCGACGGCCAATAGCACCGGGTCGGTACGAGGCTGTGGATCGTCCGGGCTACGGCGAGGCAGCAGGAAGAATCGCACCTGGGGCGGTGATGTCTCGAAGGACCAGTTCAGCGGCTCGCTGTGCGACGCGCCATCGTAGGAATCGATCCTCCCACGTAGCAGCACCGAAAAGCGACGGGCGAGCGGCAGAGGCTGCGACGGTTCAAAAATCAGCAAGTCGGGATTGGCGAAGTAGGTCCGACCTGGCACGCTCGGTTCTATTACCAGCGTTGGATTTCTGTCACCGTCCGCCCGCGCCACCGGCTGATTGAAGCGGACAAACACCGTCGATTGCGAATCGGCTCGACCTTGCGGCCCATAGCCCAGGACTCGTAACGGTGCGGCAGCCGTCGTCTGAGGTTTGGGCCTTTGGTTACTCACCGATGGACCCAACGCTTCGAGAGTATGGGAAGGACGCGGCGGTTTGCTCTGAGCGGATGTACCGCTGCGGTCACGGTGACATGCCGTGCAAAACAGTACGGCAGACAGAAGCCCGCTGAACCACTTAGCGGTCACACCCATCCGGTGCGACGATGCGCAACTCTCCCCCAAGCATGAGCATTCTACGTGAACTAAAACGTAATTTGTTTCACAAATTAACCCTCAAATGTTGCGCTGCGAGCCAAAGCAAAGGCGGTGCATTCAAAGCTCGTAGACTAGGGCGTACTATCGCGACATGCCCTACCTGTTTGAACACGAGGAGCACTTGGCGCTGCGCTCGCAAGTGGCACGCTTTGCCGAGTCTGCGATTGCCCCGCATGCCCAGGCCTGGGAGGAAGCCGAAGAATTCCCACGGGAGCTGTATCGCCAAGCGGCTGCCGCAGGAACGCTGGGCATTGGCTTTCCTGTCGAGTATGGAGGTAGTGGTGGCGATATCACCCATCAGATTGTTGCCAGCGAAGCCCTGACGCTTCACGGACGCTCGGTGGGTACAGCGGTGGGCCTTGGCAGTCACCTCATCGCGTTGCCGCCGATCTTGCTGCTGGGGAGTGAGGAGCAGAAGCAGCGCTACGTGCCACGGGTGCTGTCGGGTGAGTGGGTGTCAGCGTTGGCCATCACCGAACCGGGCGGCGGCAGTGATGTGGCGGCGCTGCAAACCAGCGCCCAGCGCAGAGACGGCCACTACTTAGTAAATGGCAGCAAGCTCTACATCACGTCGGGCTGTCGAGCCGATCTCATCGTCGCGGCGGTGCGTACCGATCCAGACCGGAGCAAACGCCACGTTGGGCTATCGCTGCTGGTCGTCGAAAAGACCTTTGTTGGCTTTGCGGCGAGTCGCAAGCTGCGCAAGATGGGCTGGTCCGCCTCGGATACCGCAGAGCTGTCGTTTGCGGATTGCCAAGTACCGGTCGAAAACCGGCTCGGAGAGGAGGGCAGCGCCTTCTTCGCGATCCTGCGAAACTTTGCTGCGGAAAGGCTCCTGCTGGCTGCTCAGTGCGTGGCCATCGCACAGTTGGCCTACGATGAGTCGATCGCATTTGCCAAGCTTCGTACGACGTTTGGGAAGCCGCTGTCGCGTCATCAGGTGATTCGGCACAAGCTCGCCGACATGGCCACCCAGCTCGCCGCCGCCCGCGCACTGGTCGGGGAATGTGCGGTCCGCTGCCAACGTGGCGAGGTGGTCATGAGTCAGCTTGCGATGTGTAAGAACACCGCCACCGACATGTGTAGCTTTGTGGTCGATCAGGCCGTCCAGATTCACGG
Organism: uncultured Myxococcales bacterium; assembly: GCA_937859535.1. Lineage (GTDB taxonomy): Bacteria > Myxococcota_A > Polyangia > Palsa-1104 > JAEUJZ01 > JAEUKA01. The sequence goes on along the minus strand of CALLYL010000733.1, from coordinate 11,742 downwards.
CGGCCTAGGCTATATCCGCGAGTGCATCGTGGAGCGGCTATACCGCGATGCTCGGCTGTATCCGATCGGTGGCGGCACCCGCGAAATCATGAACGAGATCATCGCGCAGGCCGAAGGCTACTGACGCAGACGGGGCGACTACGGGAGGCGAGAGAGCTTGTCGAACAGGTGGATCTGGCTGCGAATGCAGCTATAGAAGTCGGCCACGCATAGGCTTTCGTTTTCAGAGTGCGCGTTGGTGTACGGATCCTCAACACCGACGAGCAGAGCGGGCACGCCACCGAGCTTTTCAGACAGTGGGCCGACAAAGCCGATCGAGCCACCGCAGCCGATGAGCACTGGGGCCCGACCGTAGCCAGCCTCCAGCGAACGCAAGGCGGCGGTGAAAGCAGGATGCTCTGGCGAGGTAAACCACGGGCCCTTGGCACCGAGAGTCGTCACCTTGACCTGCACTCCGTAGGGCGCATTGTCGGTCAGGTGCTTGACCAGCGCTGCCTCGACCTCATCGGCGTCCATATCGGGAACCAGGCGAATTCCAACCCTCGCCCAAGCGGTGCCGTTGATGATATTGCGAGCGTCGCGGCGGTTAGATACCTCGACGGCGTTCACCGAGATCGACGGCTGCCGCCAGATCATCGTCCAAGGATTTTCGCCGCACGCTGGTACCGTCTCTACACACTCGACCAGCCCAGCCTGGGCACGAAACTGGTCCATGCTAAAGGGCAGCGCGCTCAGACTTTGTCTTTCGACGTCGCTCAGTGGACGAACCTTGTCGTACATCCCGGGAATCGCGATTCGTCCGTGCTCATCGGCGAGTGAGGCCAGGATCTTGGTCAGCGCCAGCCCGGCATCAGGCAGCGGCCCGCCCCACATCCCCGAGTGAACCGACTGTTTGAGCGCTGTGACCTCGAGCTCGACGGTGCACAGGCCACGCAGACTGGTCGTAATCGACGGCACGCCGACATCGAAGTTGCCGGTGTCGGTCAGCACCATCACGTCTGCCTTGAGCAGATCCAGGTGTTTCTCGATAAAGTCACCCAGGTTGCCCGAGCCGATTTCTTCCTCACCCTCGATGAGCACCTTGAGATTGACCGGCGGCTGCTGCCCAGCAGACAGATACGCGTCGAGCGCCGAAGTGTGGACGATGATGCCTGCTTTGTCATCGGCGGCTCCTCTGCCGAACAGCCGACCGTCACGCATCGTCGGAACAAACGGCGGCGAAGCCCACGCCGATACATCCCCGGCAGGCTGCACGTCATGGTGAGCGTAGAGCAGCACCGTCGGCTTGCCCGGCGCATGCAGGTAGTCGCCGTAGACGTAGGGATGAACACCCGGCAGCGTCAGGATTTGAACGTTCTCGAAGCCGCGAGCCTTGAGCAAATCGGCCGTCGCTTGCGCGCTCGCTACGACTTCCTGGGGTGGGAATCCATCAAAGCTCACCGACGGGATGCGTACCAACTTGCAGAGGTCTTCGAGGTATTCGGTGTGCTTTTTGTCGAAGACCGAGAGGGCTTGGCTACAGGCGGGGCTAGGCGTAGGCATGGGAATAACGATGTGCTCCTTGAAACTCGAGCTGAAGAGGAGGTGGTTCGTCGCTACTTGGCTTCGCGAGAGACGAACCCGGCGGTTACGTCTTTTTGGAACTGTACGCCCGACAGCGTATCGAGGGCACGACGGTCACCGCCAATCGTCGACAGGAAGTAAGCGGTCGTGTACTTGATGGCCAGGGAGTTGGTGCGGTCCTTGGGCGCGGTGCCACCGGGGCAGAAGCCGCAGTTCCAGCACGTTGCCGGGTTGTCGACGAAGTCCATGTGAGCGGCCCCGATGAACGTGATCGAGAACGCCGGCGACGGGCTCGCTTTGTACAGAACCTCGTAGTTGGCGTTGGCCGGAGCGCAGGGCATTCCCCCCATCTTGCTGACCGTCTCACCGAGATAGCCGATCGGAACCCCGGTCGGTAGCTTGAGCTTGGCAATCCCTGACAGGGCCGTCGGGTCGCGCTGGTCAACGGGATCAATGCCGAGGATGGCTTTCACTCGCGGGTCAGACTCGGCGACCAGGAAGCTGATCTTGCCACCGAGCGAGTGTCCCACCAGCCCCAAGCGATCGCGATCCAATCGACCCGCCAAGCGATCGGCCCCCATGCCCACCGGGTTGAGCAGCCAGTTGATGAGCTGAACTGTGTCATCGCGGTAGTTTGTGTGATTGAACTCACTCGGCGACTTCTGAAGCACGGTGACGATGCCGTAGCTGGCTAGCCGATCGCCATAGCTCTGGTATTGCTTATGGTCCGTCTGAAATCCTGGCGAGAGCAGCACCCATGGCAGCGGTGCGCCACGCTTGGTGATCTCTTTGCCATCGTCGCTGGGCCCAATCACGCTGATGTCGACGTTCGAGCGGCCGATCATCACTTTGCGGTCGAAACGAATGAACGAGAACGGACCCATCTTGTTCAGATCGAGCGGGGTCATCGACATGTCTTGCGTCGATGAGCCCTGGTCATCGCTGCTTTGCGCGAGATCCTGGCTGCTCCCGGCGAGATCCTCGCCCCAACCGGGCAAGCCGTCGGAATCGTTGCACAGCGTCGAATCGACACAGTATCCGGGATTGCTAGAGACACAGCCGGCGAGGGCTAGCTGAACAGCGACGAAAAGAACGATGCTACGGCGTCTCATGATGCGGGACTCCTTGGCAGCAGAAGTGCAGCCTATACAAGGTAAGAAACAGTAGGCCTACCTATGTAGATGCAGGTGACCCGCATAAAAGCTCACGCTACCGCACCCGTCAAGGCACCCAGCGCGTTCCGACCGGCGAATTTCGAGAAATGTAGACGTCGCGTCGGGTGTTAGCACCCGCGCCGACCAAATGAAGGAGTTCGAAGCGAACAGGAGAAGAGGAAGGTCTGGCTAGCCGCGATCCGCGGGATTGACTCGCAGGGTGCGGCCATCCAGCTCGGCCCCATTCATTTCACGGGCAGCGGCTGCCGCATCGGCGGGATTTTCATACGTGACGAAGCCGAAGCCCCGCGAACGTCCGGTGTCCCGGTCCGCAACGACGGTGGCTTCACGCAGGGGACCAAAGCGACTGAACGCAGCTTTGAGCTGCTCGCCCTCGGTGTCCCAGCTCAATCCACCGACGAAGAGCTTGGTAGGTCCGTTAGAGCCCTTCGGGCCACGCGGCGCAACGCCAGAGACGATGATGTCTTCCAGCTTGACCTCGGGAAGCCGTTCGATTTGGCTGCCGAAGTCGAGGTCCATAGAGGGGTCACCCGCTGGCCGTATGGAACGGTTGCGACGGAGACGCTCCTCTTTTTCTTTCTTTTTGCGATCGCGGGTTGCTTCGCGCTCCCGCTTTCCACCAGCCTGCCCAAAAGCCATGTGGGTTCATCCTTTGTGCGCCGAAGCTGTCCAGCTACAGACGAGCTTCATGCAGGTTGAAAATGTGCGCTGCGGCCAACGCAGTGCGCGCCCAAACCCATTCCATCCCCCGAACAACCGGAGGACGGAGGTCTAGGCGGCTTAGTCAGGCCGATAGAAAAGCGTGAACTACCAGCGTCCGCCGCCGCCGCCGCCACGACGGTCACCGCCGCCGCCACCGCCACGACGGTCACCGCCGCCGCCACCGCGACGCTCACCACCACCACCACCGCCACCGCCACGGAATCCGCCACCGCCGCCACCGCCGCCGCCACCACCACGGAATCCGCCACCGCCGGACTCACGCTCCTGCGCTTCGTTGATCTTGAGCGTCCGGCCACCGAGTTCGCTGCCATTGAGCTGAGCAATGGCGTCGCGGGCCTCGGCATCGGTGCTCATCTCGACGAAGGCGAAGCCACGGGGACGGCCCGTTTCGCGATCCATCATCACCTTGACGTCGGTCACCGAGCCCGAACGCTCGAAAACTTCACGAAGCTCCAACTCGGTCGTGCTGTAGGAAAGGTTGCCGACATACAGGCGCTTGCTCATCTCTGTTCTCCTTGATCGATCTTTTGACGGTCACGTTTGACGGTCACATTTGACGGAGCTGCCGTCTCAGAGGCCTACCCGTGTTTCGCACCAACCTAACTCGAACGAAGCGGCACACGGCAGCGACGCAGAGATGAAACCGAGGCAGAAGACCTGCCCTACTTGTAGCACGATCACGCCCCTTGCAAACACTGTTTCTAGCGACCCAACCACTCCGATCGAATTTTCCGTCGATCGCGAGCGAGTAAATTGGGCAATAGCAAGCAGCATCCTGTGCACCAGGATCGGGAACCTAAGCGCACGACTTGGCGTAAAGTTGCCGCATGAACTCCGATCGGTTCCGAACCATCACCCACCGCTTTATCGTCGCTACTCTGTCGGCAGGTGCACTCTTCCTTTCTGCTTGCACCGATGGTGATCCCCCTGTTCCAGATGCCGAAGATGGTGTCGATCTGGCGATGACGCAGCCGGATCTGACGATGGCCGAGCAGCCCGATCTATCGATGCCGGTGCTCGATATGGCGATCGTGCCGGTGAAGCCGTGTAGCTGGCGCGACCGTTTTCGAGAGACCTATGGCAACGCGTTTGCCAAAGGCGACGTGGCGTTTGTCACCACGGACGGCGCGGTGGCTCGCGGCATGGACAAGCTCAACTTCGATGCGCAAAAGACGCAGGTGCCCGACATCGTACTCGTCAAGGGCAACACCAATCGGATCCAAGAGATTCGCTTGCTCGAGCCGGGTGGAAGCAAAGTGCTGGCGTCGAGAAACGGGGCCTACATCTATGGACTCGGCTATGCGATGTGGCTGGAAGTCAACGGGTACGGCGAGGCGGGCATCACCGAGATGACGCTCATTCGACAGCTATCCCTCGAGGTTGCGAGCTATCAGCAGTTGGTTGGTTTGTTCCGCGTGCTGACGAAGACCTCGGAGTCGCAGGTTCCGATGGCGGATCGCGCTGACTTTGCGGTCGCGGCGGCGAAACTGATGACCGCGATCGAGTCTGGCTCGCTGACCTTTGCGCTTGGAACGGGCCATGGACTCGACTTCCGTGACACCGAGCAAGTGGTCAATGGCAAACGGTTCGCCTTTCAGCTATCCAACGGCTTTGGCATGGATCCGCAGCTTGGTTTTCAGCGCACCAGCGTCTGGGGACCACTGTGGCAAACGTATAGTCCCGGTGGAAACTGGTCCGCTTCGGCCCCGGGCATGCAGCCCAAATGCGGCGGCTGCACCGTCGACAAATTCCAAGGCACATCCTATTTGATGTGTAATGGACGGCTTGATCGGGAAAATGCGCAAGCCGCGTGTCGATCGCATGGTGGCGATCTGGCGAGCGTCAACGATCTGTTTACGAACTCGTTCGTACGAGGAATGGCACCGAACGCCGGCAGTGCGCTGATCGGGCTGAGCGATCTGGCCGAGAACGGAAAGTATGTGTGGGCGACGGGAAAGCCCGCGAGTTATGTCAACTGGGGACCGGGACAACCGGACCGCTATATGAACAGCGAGCACTGCGTGCAGCTTTCCGATGCGAAGTCGAGCACCCAGTGGAACGACATCGACTGCGCGACCCAGTTGCCGTACCTCTGTCAGTTGCCGTAGCGTGGGTGGCGTTACTTTTCGAGCTTCTCAACGAAGTAAGAAGCTGGGTTGCAGCGCCACCACAACTGCTTGTCCTCACGATAGTGGATGGTGACGCGGACGGCGTTCCGTTCGTTTTCGTGGAGCTGGGTAACCAGCGGGTTTTTGTCGCCGTGGTCATCGATCGAAAACCGCCACGGTTCCTCGCCGATCTGGGCACCTTGCAGCGTCATCTCACCCTCTAGGTACTTGCAGTATGGGGGCCCCTTCACCGAGATCTTCCGGACCACTCCGGTCCGCGTTCCACGAGAATAGGCGTACTTAAAGAGGTAGCTTACGTACTGCCAACCAGCGACGATTAGCAGTGGAGCGAGAAGCCCCAGAACCACTTTCGCCTTACGAGGAATCGTCATCGTCGTCTCCTTACCCAATCACATGCCATGACAGGTTCTACGATATGTCAGTCGTCGACACTTTGGGAAAACAAGAACGGATGGTGCGGGTTCAACCGCAGCTTACCAGTCAATGACCACCGGCGCGTGAATCGGCTGATATTGGAGGTTGCAGGTGCTTGCATTCACAAAGTGGGTTCCGTCGCGAACAAGCTGTCCGTAGGACTCGTGAATGTGTCCAAAGACGTGGAGTCGCGGACGAACTCTCGGCAGGGCGGCCGCGAGCTCCTCGCAACCGACACGTAGGCCGCGCACCGTCACATCGAGGATCCCGTGCGGGGGTCCATGCGTCAGCAGAATGTCGATTCCTTGCGGAATCCGTTCCCAGATCCGACGCAGTGGCTCGCCTCGGTCGAGGTTAAACGCCCAGTTGAAAAAGCGCGGCTGCCAAGGACTGCCATAAATGCGGAGTCCATGGACCACACATTCCTCATCCTCCAGATACGTCGCATGAGTCAGTAGCGTTCGCGCCTCGCGATCCTGTTCAAACAGAAAGTCATGATTGCCCGCAACGACCACTTTGTGACGGTGCGGTAGCGTGCCCAGCCAATCATTAAAATCAGCGACCTCAGCGCGGCGACCACGACGGGAAAAATCACCGGTGCAGATCAGCAAATCGCCGTCCGGCAGTCGGAGCTGTCCGTGAAGACCATGAGTGTCGCTGATACAGACGATGCGCATGTTGTGATGATAGCGCAACACAAGATCCTGGTCGCGTGACCTGACTACGAAGTACGATGCGGATTATGTCGATGACCCACTCCGCAGGGCGAGGACCGACGCTGCGAATCATCTGTTTTAACGACGTCTATACGCTCGAGCACCTGCCGCGCATGCTCAATTTGGTGCGGCACTACCGCGCAGTGGACGCTGCCGATCGGACGCTGGTTACGCTGGCTGGAGACTTCGTCGGACCCAGCATGCTGTCTAGTCTGGACAAGGGACGGAGCATGCTTGAGTGCTTGAACGCCATCGGTGTCTCCCATGTGATTTTTGGGAATCACGAAGATGACATCGATCTGAGCGAGCTGCGCCACCGCATCGCCGAGTTTTCGGGAGTCTGGCTTGCCACCAACACTCCTCAATTTGCACCATCGCTCCCCGGACACGACATCATCACGGTGCAGAGTCCTTCGGGAAGGCAGGTGCGCGTCGGACTCATCGGTGTCGTCATGAACGACGAAACGGTCTATCGCCGGAAGCCGTTTGGGGGCGTTCCGATTGAGCCACAAAATGAGTGCGTGATTCGGGAAGCGCAGCGCTTGGTACAGCAGGAGGGTTTGTCCTGTGTGATTCCGATGACGCACCAAGATATCGTGGATGACCGCGTACTGGCGCAGTCGAGCGTGAGTCCTCCGTTTCCCGTGATCATCGGCGGACATGAGCACAAGGTTTATGTAGAGCAGTATGGATACACCTGGCTGGTGAAGGCTGGCTGTGATGCGATTCATGCTGCGATTGTCGATCTGGCGTGGCCGCTTGAGAGTCCTCCTGGCGGTGCAGATTTACCGACGGTGAAGATCCTTCTGGATGACACCGCTAAGTATCCCGAAGATCCGGAACTGCGGGCGCTGGTGAATCAGCGGATGCAAGCGGTCAGGGAGCTGGAATCGGCCACGCTACTTACGCTGGAAGAGGGTGTGGTGTTGTCTTCCATCGGAACGCGACTCCATCAGACTTCGGTGGGAACTCTGCTCAGCTCGCGGATTCGCGATGCGCTGGGTGCGGATGGCTGTCTGCTCAATGCGGGCGGAGTGCGCGGGAATCGGGAATATCGAAAGTTCTTTACTTACGGAAACCTCAAGTCCGAGCTGCCATTCGATAACGAAGTCGTGGTGGTTCCGATGCCTGGCGCGGTCCTGCAAGAGGCCATAGTTGCGTCGCGGGCACAAGCTCCGATCGAGTCGGGCGGATTCCTCCAGGTAGACGATCAAACGGTTGTCACAGAGTCTGGACGCGCACTCCTGACAGTGTCCGGTCAGCCCTTTGATCCGGCCCGGCTCTATCGCATCGCCATCATGCGCAACTTGATGTTCGGAATGGATCATCTGGAGCCGTTGGTGGAGTACGCCAAACGTCATCCAGAGCGGGTGCCTCCCGAAGGGAGTGGTCGTGACATCAAGGTTGTGTTGGTGGACGCCTTTTCGGTGGCCATGTGGAAACAGCTCGGTCCGTTCGGTGGCGTGGATAGCGATCACGATGGCAGGGTTACAACGAGTGAGCTGGCATCCGCAGTCAGCAAATTGACGGCTGCGCCTGCGTCTCCCATCACCATCGATTTGGTGATGAAAGCGATCGATAAGAACCAGGATGGAGTGATCTCTGAAGAAGAGTCGGAAACACTGAGTCGACGCTGATCACTGCCAGGATGTCCGCTGAGAGTAGGTCGGTTTTCGGCCGGTAGTGGGTGCGGCAAAGCCCTTGAACAGACATCCAAACGAAGAGTATACTCTTGCGTCGGGCAGGTGTATTCGCTGTGCTGACGAGGACTACCTGCTCAGTCACCTTCTGCGGAGGTTTCAAGTGGATATCAAACGTCTTGAAGCGGCCCTGTTGGCTGCTGGGATTCCGGTCAGTTTGGATGAAGCGGGCGGAGTGACGGAGGAGATCGTTGCTGCGCGCATCGGTGCCGCCGTGAAGAAGTTGCTGATTGCGGATGTACGCCTAGACGTCGGCCCGCGCATTGTGGAGCTGCGACCGCGTGAGGATGTGGGTCCGCGAGCAGTGGAGCTGCGACCGCGTGAGGATGTGGGTCCGCGAGCAGTGGAGCTGCGACCGCGTGAGGATGTGGGTCCGCGAGCAGTGGAGCTGCGACCGCGTGAGGATGTGGGTCCGCGAGCAGTGGAGCTGCGACCGCGTGAGGATGTGGGTCCGCGAGTGGCGGAGCTGCGACCGCGTGAGGATGTGGGTCCGCGAGTGGCGGAGCTGCGACCGCGTGAGGATGTGGGCGGACGCGACGCTGCGGATGACAACAAGGGCCCCGATGGCGAGGGCGTGGTGTGACGGCGACCCAGCCTCTCCAACTGGGGGTTCGCTGGGATGAGCCATCCCAGGATGTCCGGCTGAATCGAGCGTTTCGGGCCGGACTCCTGGACTATGTGGAAGCCAACTACCCGATTACACCGGGCCATCCTCCGCAGGTGGATTCAGCGATTCCTATCTACGTGCACTGTCCGGTCAATCCGATTGCGAGCCCGCAGGGAGTCAACTGGCGATTGGCGGCGCAGGTCCGTGAAGCGGCTGAGCAGTATCGGAGTCCGTGGGTTGGAGAACACCTGTGCTGGGCCGGTCCTGGTGCAGAGGGGCGACTGGGCTACATCGTCACGCCGCTACTGTCCGAGGAATTTCAGAAGGTCGCAGCCGACAACACGCGAAAGCTGTCCGACTACTATGGTCGCCCGGTTGCGCTGGAGCTGGCCCCCGTTTATCAGCACACGGGCACAATCGATAGTGAAGTTCATTTTTTGTCGAATGTCGCGGAGGAAGCCGATGCGCTCATTATCTTGGATGTCGCGCACTTTACAGCCTCGAACCGCAACTTGGCGCGACCGGCGGACTTTGGACTAAGTACAATCAATCCGCAACGTATCGTCGAGTTGCATGTTGCCGGTATCCGACCGAGTGGCTCGGGTCGGCATTGGCACGACAGTCATGATCGAGTACCGGAGCCCGCGATTCTAGAGCTGGTTCAGCATTTGATTCGTACTCTGCCCGCGTTGCGAGCGGTGACGTTCGAGCATGCGGAGGAATCGCCAGAGTCCGAGCTGGTGAGCACGTTAGAAGCCTTGCGCAGGATGATGCAGTGAGCCACAGCGAGTTGGCACAAGCGGAACTGATCCAGGTTCAGAAACTGCACCTGCGGCTGCTGTACTGCGCGCAGACCGTGCGCGACTTTGAATCGGATCGGGAGGCGGTGCTGGCCCGTTGGCAGGTTCCTGCCCGATGGGGGGCGCTGCTTCCGGATCCGAGCACACCGGGTCATCGTGCCGAGATGCACGGTCGGTGGGTGCTCGCAATCCAAGATCTATTGAGCGTCTTTCAAGCCACGATCACTCGCATCATGGGCGGTCGCTGCGAACAGGTAGAGATCCTGCGTTCGCAGTGGGTGCGGGACTACTTGTCTTCCGATTGCTTCTTTGATCCGCAGTGGTCGCTGCCTCATCCAACCGGAATCGGCCGCGCCTATGAGGGGCACAGCCGCTTCTTCTTTTGGGGCAGAGACTACTTTTCTCTCCGTTCACAGTCAGCCGAGGTGTTGCTACGAGACGACCTGTACCTCGACTTTGCGGCTTGCCTTGATCAACGAATGGTCGACGCCGTGGATCCTGCTTGGGAAGACCTGAAGCATGGCTACTTTTGGGCCGTAACTCCCGGGGATTCCAGCGCCTGTCGTGGACTTACTGCGGAGCGGAAAGTGTTCACCGTGCGTCGTCCGGAAGCGAGCAGTTATCTCGCGCAGCGGGGACTCGTGGACCTAGATAGGCTGAATCCGTGAGCGAGGCTTCTCGCAATACATTCTTCGGAGCGGATCCTGGCGCGGAGGGAGATGTCGTCGTCATCGGGGCTCCCTACGCGCACGGATCTTCCCAGAGTGGCGGTGCCGCTCGCGCACCGGCGACGCTGCGTGCACTGACTCGTGGTGAACGCATCAATGACGGAATCTGGGACTATGCGACGCGCAAGCGGGTGATCGACAAGCTACGGGTTTGCGATCTGGGGGACTTCGTGTTCCGTGCATCGATGAGCCGCACCAGCTATCGCACGGAGCTGGAAGAGACCGCGCTGACTCTGGCGCTGCGTGGTGCCATTCCGCTTGGTTTGGGGGGGGACCACTCGATCACCCTGCCGCTCGCCCGTGGGGTCGCCCGAGCACATCAGCAGATTCAGTTGCTCCAGCTCGACGCCCATCACGACTATGCGAGCATCGGCGCAGCCACTCGACCCACGCATGCCAACTTCATTGGGTTCCTGGCTACGTGCCCACAGATCCTGCGAATCGTCCAAGTGGGAGTGCGTGGCTACAGCAGCCTGCTCCCAATTCCTCCGGAGCGCGTCGTGGAATCGTCGATTGCCACGCTCGATCAGTCTTTGATCGCAGGGGTTCCCACCTACCTTACGATCGACACCGATGCGTTTTCTCCAAGTCACGCACCAGCCGTGATGCATCCAGTTCCTGGCGGGCTCTGTTGGGAGGATCTCGATCGTGTGCTGGCGATGTTGGCGGCGCTGCGTTGTCCACTGGTGGGAGTGGACTGGACCGAGTACGTTCCTGAACTAGAGCAGCATAACCATCCGACCGGGCTTGGGATCGTGTTCGCACTGGTACGAGTGTTGGCTGCGATCCAGACCCAACGATACGGAGCTTGAGCCTTGCAGAGCTTTCCCTTCGATCTGTTTGACGGTAGATTGATCCAACTCGCTGGAGGCTCACTGGGTCAACTGATTGCGAGGCTGGAGCCAGTGTGTCTGCAACCACCCTGGCCGTGGGGTCACTTTCTGTATGGACGACTCCTTACGGAGCGTTTCGGGAATCTACCTGGTGATCTCATCGAGTGTGGGGTCGGTAAGGGCGGGACTTCGATCTTTCTGGGTCACTTGGCCAAGACCGCTCGCCGACGTGTCTTCGCACTCGATAGCTTCGCGGGATTACCGGCCCCTGATCCGGCGCTGGACAATCCGTACTTCCGGATTGGTGACTACGAATCACGTCCCGAGCGGGGCCCTCTGCTGCTGCGGTTCGAG